>OMUM01000080.1 GCA_900314225.1 uncultured bacterium
CTTTTGTAAGCAAAATATCAATGATAAATCACTTACAAAAATTATTATACGAGGAGGAATAAATATGAATGAAGATTCTAGAGAAAAAGAAAAATTAATTATAAATTATTTTTTTGAAAATCCTAATACTTATATTAGTGAAATGTCAAAAGATATTAATATACCAAAGTCTACTATTCAAAGATATTTAAGTAAAAATAAAGATAAGATAATACCTGGTTTAGGGGTAACTATTGGTGTGCAACTTGAAAGAAATAAAAATAGTGGTCAAAGGAAAGGTGGTATTAATTCTTTTAAAAATAATTATGCTACAAAAGATAGCAGTGGAAGATTTACTGGTAGTATTAAAACTACTTCTTTAGTGGATAAAGAAGAAAAAAAGAAAAGTGATATTTATAAAATTTATATGTTGCTAATAAAAAATCCTACTAAAACTTTGAATGAATTAGTACAAGAATTAAGTGATGCAGAAATATATTCTAGAGATTATGTCTATGATTGTTTAACTGATAAAAGGATAAATGAAATTATTGGATTTGAAGCTGCAACGAAAGTTAAAGAAATATTGAAAAAAAATAGACTATCATTTTTTAGGAAGATAGAAGGCTTTAACATTAATGATTTACTTCAAACTAGTGACTTGACTGAACAAGAAAGAAAAATTTTAGAGTTACGAATGAAAAATAAATCTTTAGATGAAATTGCTGATGAATTAAATTTATCTCGCAGTGCAGTCTTAAAACATGAGAATAGAGCAATAGAAAAAATTCAAAGCAAAATAATTACAGGTACTGAGAAGTAATGTTAAAATCTTGCTATATTCATATACCATTTTGTGATAATATTTGCTCTTATTGTGATTTTCCTAAAATATTTTATAAAAAAGATATTGTTGATAAGTATTTAGATGCATTAGATAAAGAGATAACTAATTTTTATCAAGGTGATATATTAGATACTATTTATATTGGAGGAGGAACACCTAGTTCATTATCTTTAGAACAATTAAATAAATTATTTAGAATATTAGATAAATTAAATAAAAGTAAAAATATAGAGTATACTATTGAAGGAAATTTTGATAGTATAAATAAAGAAAAATTGAATTTATACAAAAAATATGGTGTAAATAGATTATCTTTTGGATTAGAGTCTATTGATAGTAATAATTTAGAATTATTAGACAGAGTAGTAGATAAAAATAAAGTAATTAATATTATTAATTATTCTAAAAAAATAGGTCTAAATAATATTAATGTTGATTTAATATATGCAATTCCAGGTGAGACAATTAGTATTTTAGAAAATGATTTATCTTTTATATTAGAATTAGATGTTCCTCATATATCAACTTATTCTTTAATAATAGAAGATCATACTAAATTAAAAGTTAATAAAATCTTGAATATTTCTGAAGATCTAGATTATAAAATGTATAAAATTATTTGTAATAAATTAAAAAATAATAATTATATTCATTATGAAATAAGTAATTTTGCTAAAGGAGGCTATGAGTCATATCATAATACTAATTATTGGAATAATAATGAATATTATGGGTTTGGTTTAGGAGCAAGCTCCTATTTAAATAATATTCGTAGTACTAATACTAGATCTATTAATAAATATTTAAATAATGATTATTCCAAAGATTTTGAATACCTTTCTAAAAAGGATATTATGGAATATGAAGTTATTTTAAATTTACGTAAGAAAGATGGTATTAATTTACTAATTTTTTATAATAAGTATAATATTGAATTAATTAATGTTTATGATTATAGTAGTTTATTATTAGATAAATTACTTGTTCTTGATGAAAATAATCTTCACATATGTGAAGATAAATGGTATATTAGTAATGAAATAATTGTTAGATTATTAGGATGTGAAGTAAAATGAATATAGAAGAATTATTTAAAGATGAATTAAATTATATAAAGAGTGAAGATTTAAAAAAGTCATTAGTTGTAATATTAAAATCATTACCTGACTATTGGTATAGTGTACCAGCTTCTTCTACAGGAAAATATCATCCAGAATATGCTTTAGGAGAGGGTGGCTTACTCAGACATTCTAAGGCTGCTATGAGGATTGGCTATGAGTTATTATCTGATCCAGTTATAGGTGAAAAATATAATGAACATGAGAAAGATTTATTACTTATATCTTTGCTTGTTCATGATGGATTAAAGAGTGGTAATCCTAAAGAAAAATATACTAGGTTTGATCATCCTATATTAATGGCTAATTATATATTAGAAAATAAAGATAGAATTGGTTTATGTGAGGAAGATGCCAAATTATGTGCTGATGTTATAAAGACTCATATGGGTTATTGGACTACGGATTATAATGGAGTTGAAGTTTTAGAAAAACCTAAGACTAAATATCAAAACTTTGTTCATATGTGTGACTATCTAGCCAGTCGTAAATGTATTTTAATCCCTTTTGATAGTAATAATAATATAAGTGCTTAAGGCACTTTTTCTATTGTAATTTATAGGCTCTTGTAATAAATTTAAAAATTTGTTAATATTATTATGATGGAGGAAAATAATTAATGACTAAGAAAAGAAAGATATCAAAAAAAAGACAATATATATTAAAAAAACAAAAAAAATTATTATTTTTGTGTATTTTTTTATTAATAATAGTCATTATTTTAGCTTATATTATTTTTAAAACAAATTTGCTTGAACAAAAAATAAATGATAAATTCGTTAGATATATTTCTTTTAATAATGCTAACACAACAGATATTTTAAAAATTTCTAATTTACAAAGGAAGAGTAATTATCATGGTAAGGGAGTTTTAAATAATTCTTATGTTAAATTTAATGTTGATGGTGAGAAGAATTCTAAATTTGATATAGTCGTTTATCCAATTGGTATGAAAATAGATGAAAGAAATATATATTATTATTTAACAGATTCTAATGATAAAAAAATTGAATTCGATAATTTGAGTAATAAAGCTGTTTCTTCGGATAGTGGAAGAATTATTTATACAAATAAAATAAGTAATGATAAATATAAATTAAAAATGTGGGTAAATAGTAAATATAAAGGTAGTATTAAAAATGTTTCATATGAAATAAAAATAAAACCATGCTAGGAGGAATATTATGGCAGGTAAAATTATTGTAATTGAAGGTACTGATTGTTCTGGAAAGGAAACGCAATCTAAATTGCTTGAAGAAAGACTAAATAAAGAGGGTAAGAAATGTATTAGATTTGGGTTTCCAATGTATGATACACCAACAGGAAAGATTGTTGGAGGTGCTTATCTTGGTAAACCAGAAATTGGGCCTAGTTTATTTAGAGAGGGTGCTGTTAATGTTGATCCTCATGTAATTTCGTTATATTATGCCGCCGATAGAAAATATAATTTACCAAAAATACAAAAATATTTAGATAAAGATTATTATGTGATTTTAGATAGATATACTACTTCTAATTTAGCTCATCAAGGAAGCAAGATTCATGATAAGGAAGAAAGATTTAATATGTATCAGTGGATTGATAAATTAGAGTATTGGTTATTAGGCCTTCCAAAACCAAATAAAACTATATTTTTACATGTGCCATTAGATTATACTTTAGAACTTAGAAAGAATAGAGAGTTTATTGATGAACACGAGGCATCACCTGAATATTTAAAAAGAGCTGAAGAATCTTATTTAGAATTATCAGAATTATATAATTGGGATAAAATTGAATGTATAAGAGATAATAAATTACGAAGTGTTGAAGATATAAATAATGAAATTATTAAAAAAATAGAAGATATGTAATTATATCTTCTATTTTTATATATTTGGTTTCAATGGTGTGTTATTATTTGATGTATTTTTGGTTTCTATTGTAGTAGTAGGTGAGATTGGACTTGTTTGTCCAGTTGAATAGATATATCCTGTATTTGAATAATAATTTTGTAGAGAATTATTTGGTTTATATACTGGTATAGTTGAATTACTTTGAATGTTTTGATTATTATTTAGATTTTGTTTTATTTCTTTTGCTTGCGCATAACTATTAATAGGTTTGTTCATTGTTGTATTTGTTATAACTGGTTCTATATTTTGCATTTGATTTTGTTGTGTTGTTGATGTTAAGTTATTAGTGCTTTTTGAATTTGTTGTGTTAATTATTGTAACATTTGACTTAACAGGATTTTGTTGAATATTTTGATTATTTGCTTTTTGTGTTGCAGGTATTTCTGTTGGCATTGTCGTTGGAGATTTTACTTTGCCTTCAATGATTGCAGTAGCTGTTTTAACGTTAGGCGTTACAACACTATTTGTTTGTGTAGCTATTGTTTTATAATTTTTTTGATTATTGTCAATTATTGTTGAGTATCCTTTAACTGGAACTACATTTTCTGTTTTTTTATTATTTGTTTGAGTATCATTAAAGTCACTAGCACTAAAAGCTGGAGGTTTCATTAGATTAGAAATATTATTTTTGTCATTTTTTGGAATATTTGAATCTATTAAGCTATCACTTTCTTCATAATCATTATTACTAATTTCGGCATTTTTTGGAATGATTTTTTTCATGAAGTCACTAATTTCAGCTTCATAAGCATCATCATCTTCTTCTTCAGTTTCAATTTCAATATTTCTATATACTTCTTCGAATGATGTTTGGCCATTATAACATTTAATTAAAGCATCTTGTAGCATAGTTATAGTTTTACCTGTATATACCATTTTAGCTAAGTCTTTTTTATCAAGATTTGGATTATTTAAGGCTGCTCTTATATCATCATCTAATTCAAGTACTTCGTGGAAAGCTATACGACCATGATATCCCTTACGACAATGTTCACAGCCTTTTGGATTCGCATCCCAAATCATTGGCACATTCATATGCATAAATTTTTTAAAAACTTTTTTTTCATAAGGAGTAGTTTCTCTTTGAAAACGGCAGTCTGGACATAACATTTTAGCAAGTCTTTGAGAAATTATTCCAGTTAGTGCTGTTGATAATAAGTATCTTTCAACATTCATATCTAGAAGTCTTTCAACTGTTGCTAATGCATTGTTAGTATGGATAGTTGATAATACTAAGTGTCCTGTGATGGAAGCACGAACAGCAATTTGGGCTGTTTCTGAATCACGAATTTCTCCTATTAGAATTATGTTAGGGTCTTGTCTTAAGATTGAACGTAGTGCTGCGGCAAATGTCATTCCAATATCTGCGTTGACTTGAACTTGATTTATGCCTTCAATATTCATTTCAATTGGGTCTTCTACTGTTATAATATTTTTTTCCGGTTTATTAAGTTCTTGTAGAATAGAGTAAGTTGTTGTTGATTTACCTGAACCAGTAGCACCTGTTGTTAATATTATTCCGTTAGGTATTTCCATCATTCTTTTAACTTTTTTAAGATTATCAGGATGGAAGCCTAGACTCTCAATACCTTGCATACTTCTTGTATAATCCAAAATACGAATAACGATTTTTTCTCCTTCATTTAATGGCAATGAAGATACACGCATATCTAAGTATGTTCCACCAAATTCTCCTTTGATAGCTCCATCTTGTGGTAGACGAGATTCCGTTATATTCATGTTAGCAAGTAATTTTAGTCTTGTTGTTAAATTCTTTTCATAGGCTTTAGGAACAAATGTATAGTCTTGGCATTCACCATCAATTCTAAATCTAACCATCATTCCATTTTCACGTGGATCAAAATGAATATCTGAGGCTTTATGTTTTGAGGCTGCAATTATAATATAGTCTGCTACTTGAGTAACAGGTGTTTTTGTAAAATCAAAAGAAACCATGAAACTTTCTGTTCCTTTTTGAACACGTTTAACATCAAATTGTATCATAATTTCAACCCCTTTTTGCTGAACTTTAATACATATTTAATAATTTTGAAAATTCTAACTATGGTGTTTTACTAAAATATATTATATAATAATTTTAAGGTAATAGCAAGAAAAGAGGTTGTTAAATGGTAAAAAAAAATTATAAGTTAAATAATCATGGTTTTGTTCTTGCTGAAACTTTAGTTGTTAGTGTTTTTCTTACAATAATGTTTACCATGATTTATTCTAACTATTACCCAATAATTGGGGAATATGAAAAAAGAGAAAATTATGATGATGTTGATAGTGAGTATGCTGCATATTGGATTAAAGAATTAATTGAAGATCCATATTATGATTCTTCTAATGATAATTTTAAAAAATTAGATACTGATACTTATTTTCAATTTAAATGTAGTGACTTTACTGGGTCAAGTAAAAAAAATTTATGTATAAATTTAGTTAAAGCATTCCAAATAAATTGTATATCTGATAATAATTGTCAAATATATGTTACAAAATATCAAATTGGTGATCCAACAGGTGGAACAAATAATTTTAAATATACGGTAAAAAATGCTCCAAAAGGTACATTTTCAAGTGGCTTTAAAGATTATGTTGCTTATTTGCAAAATTTTAAAATTGAGTCTAGATTTGGTTCTAAATATAGGGTGTTTTTGGTTATTAAACATCAAGAAGATTATAACAATTATTTAACATATTCGAATATTGAGGTGAATAGGTAATGAAGATAGTCAAATTAAATAATAAAGGTATAACTACTATAGAAGTTATTATTTCATTTGTTATAATTGTTATAATTGCTTCATCTCTTTTTAATACAATTTCGGCATATAATCAAAAAAGATTAATAGAAAATTATAAATCTAAAATTTATACTTATAAAAATACTTTAACTAAGACAATAGAAGATGATTTTGTAAAGATTGGATTAACTTCTGTAAATTATACTAGGAATTTGCAAGATAATATGATAGTTAATCAATTAGACTGTACATTGAAAGATGGTACAACACGAAGATTAATTATTAAGCAAAGATTTACTCGCTCTGATATGCATCCAGATGGAAGTGTAAATTCTGGTGATTATTTTATGATTGAATATGGAAAATCTGATTTAACTAAAAGTTCTAAACAAGACCAAAATGCCAATTTAACTGAATATCCATTGCCTGATTTGGGACATTATACTGCTAAATACAAAGGTGTTGATGGACAATCTGCATTAGATTTAACTATTAATAAAGTTAGCGTTTCATTAGAAAATGATAGTGCAACTAAAAATGCTAATGTTTTGGCTCTCCATATTGGTTTTTATCATCCTGAATTATTGACAAGATATGGTATTAATATTGTTACTCCAATAAATTATGTTGCAAGTGATTGATTATAATCATAAAGTACATAAAAATAGGTAAATTATTATTGCAAGTATTGTTCCTATGATTCTTCCATAAAAAAAGTATTTATATTTAATTTTAGTTTTCGTAAGAATACTTTTTGTTTGTAAATGTATACTTATTCCTCCAATTGATAAAAATATTAAGATTAATAGTCCTCTTAAAAAAATATTATTAATTATAATACTTGAGTATATTCCTTTAGTTAGATCAAATAGTCCACATACAATAACATAATTTATTCCTCTAAATTTAAAAATATTAAGTATCATTGAAGAAATTAAATCAAAGAATAGTGATGTACCATAAATTATAATTATTGTTTTAAATGAATTGTTAATTTCTTTTATTAAGTTATTGGCAAAATCATTAATAATATTACTATTTAAAGTATAGTAATTTTTCTTACTATATATAATCATAATAATTAGATTACTTAATAGTAGGGATAATAAAATATTTCTATTAATTGTTTTATTATTAATTATTATATTCAATGTACTTGTTATAAATAATGGATTTGGAAAATGAGAAAACATTAGTATTTTATTAGCGGTTTCTAAATTAATAATTTCTCTATCTAATAAATCTTTAGCATATTTAGCTCCACTTGGATAACCATTAATCATGCTTATAATATAAACAAATAAATTAATGTTTTTTATATGTAATGAATTATTTATATATTCAATTATTCCATAATCAATTAATAAACCAATAATTATATAAAAAGTAAAACTTACAGGAAATAATCTTGTTAGAAATAGTTTTGAATAATCTAAGACATTATCTATAATCAGATTATTATTAAGTAGATAATATACTAAAATAAATAATAAAATGATATTTATAAATCTATTTTTATAGTTTTTTTTCATATTTTCTCTTTTCTTTGTTATAATTATTTTAGGTGAAAATAATGTTTAAGAAATATTTTAGTTATTTTATAGATTTTATAAAGGAAGAATATAAGTTTATATTATTTCTTATTCTTCTATTAATTATATGTGAGTATCCAGTAAATTATTATATAACTACTGGTGGTGGTATTAGTGACGTTTCATCGAGAATAAAAGTTACTGATAAATCAAAGGCTACTGGTAGTTTTAATATTAGTTATGTTGAAGAATTACAAGGAACTTTATTAACTTATGGGTTGAGTTATGTTATCCCTACTTGGGAGAGAGATTCTGCTGATAATTATAAATATACTACTGATGATAGTATTGATGATATTAATTTTAGAAATGATTTGGATCTTAAAGTTGCTAATTCAACAGCAACATATTGGGCTTATACTTTAGCAAATAAAAATGTTAAAGAAATTTCTTCAAAAATGTATGTAATAATAACTGATAATATGAAGTATAAAAATCCATTAAAAGTAAAAGATGAAGTACTTGCAATTGATGGTAATAATTATTCTGATTTAGAAAGTTTTAGAAATTATATTCAAACTAAAAATAAAGATGATATTGTTAATATTAAGATTAAAAGAAATAATAAAGAAAAGACTCTTAAATGTAAGATTTATGAAGAAGATAATAAAAAAATTATTGGTGTTGGAATTCAAATATTAAAGAAATATGAAGTATCTCCTAAAGTAAGAATTAAGTTTAAAAGTAGTGAGTCTGGACCTTCTGGTGGTTTAATAACAGCTCTTGAAATATATAATCAATTAACACAAAAAGATATTACTAAAGGTTATACAATTGCCGGAACTGGTACAATTGAACAAGATGGAACAATTGGTGAAATAGGTGGAGTTAAATATAAAATATTAGGTGCTGAAAAAGGACATGCCGATTATTTCTTAGTTCCGGCTGGTAATAATTATAATGATGCTAAAAAATATAAGGAAAAGAAACATTTAAAAATAAAATTAATAAAAGTTAGTAATATAGAGAATGCTATTAATAAATTGGAGAAATTAAAATGAATATAGGAATTGATTTAGATAATACTATTTGTAATACTAGTGAGATTATAAATTATTATTTGAAAGATTATTCTACCGAAACTGGTATGGATATAGATGAAATAGTTAATGATGGTGATTTAAAACAATCTTTCTTTAATATTTATTTAGAAGATATTTATACTAATGTTAAAGCTAAAAAGGAAGCAATTGAATTTATTAATAAACTCAAAAGTAGAGGTAATAAGATATATATAATAACTGCTAGAAGTAGTGATATTACTTTTGCTATTAAAGATGTTAAGAAGATTACATTGGACTGGTTAAATAAAAATAATTTAAGTTTTGATCAAATAGTTTTTTCTGTATATGGTGATAGCAAAAAAGAGGCTTGCAATAATTTAAATATTGATATAATGATCGATGATGATATTTATAATTTTGAAAGAATAAATTCTGGTAGGACAAGATGCTTTTTATATGATGAAGAAAATAAATATAAAGATAATAAAAATATATTTAGAAATTGGAAAGAAATAGAAAATTATTTTGAAAGAGGTTTATAGTATGAAAAAAGTTTTATGTTTGTTAATTGTGTTTATGGGACTTATTACATTTAATGTTAATGCTGCTGAGTATAAAGAATTAGAATTAATTCCAGTAAATTCAGGGGGAAATATTACTGTTACTACGAATTATTTTAAATATATAAATATTAAGTATAATAATAATAAAATTTCATTTGGAACAATTAGAAATATTTCTAGTGAAGATAAAGCAGTAACTGTATCAATTGGTTTTTTTAATGAAAATAAAATAAATATTGGTACTGTAAATTATTGCTCTAAAGACAATAATTTAGCTCCTAAGCAAGGAATAGTATATGCAATAGACTTTGATAAAGATATTTTAGCACCTGGTAAAACAACTAAAGATATAAAATATATGGCTATAATAAGTGATAATATTAATTGTAATGTTGGTAATTCTCAAGAATATGTAGGAGATCGAATTGAAGAAATTGGGCAACCTAAGAATAATACTTTAAGTGACAGTGAAAAAAGATTAATTAATCTTTTGCTAGTTATTGGTGGAGTTGGTTTATTTATATTTGTATATAATTATTTATTTTCAAATAAATATAAAAATTTTGATGGAGAAGATGTAAGACAAAATTATAATTATATTAATAAAAAACTAGCTAGAAAAAGGGAATATGATGCGATTAATAATCCTCCACAACCAAAACCTAGAAAACAAGAAAAATCAGATAAAGTTATAGCTGAAGAAAAATTAGAAAAATCAAAAGAAAATACTGATTCTTCTGATTTACATAATTTTTATAAATAAATTACTTTTTTATAAGGAACTATTTATAGTTCCTTTTTTTCATAATTTCCCATAATTTTATAATAATTATTACATAATTGAATGTTACTATTAATACATGAAAAGGAGGAATGCTTATAAGATAAATAAAAAAAGAATAAAAATAATTAATCTTAATTAGATTTTAAATAAAATCACATAATTTCCCACAATTTTATAATAATTATTACATAATTTAGAGATATGATTTATTTAGTAAAGGAGGATGATAGTATAAGGTTAGATTGAAACATTAAATAACAACAAAATTAATAAATTTTATTTAAATAGATTAAAAAAAGGAGGTATGTCCAATAACATATAAATATAAATAGTGTTATACTATTTAGTAGGTGGTAATTTATGTATACAGTGTGTTTAGTTGAAGACGAAGAAGCTTTATCTAATGTTGTTAAGGCATATTTAGAAAGAGCTGGTTATAAGGTAATTTGTTTTACTAAGGGAAGTGAAGCAATTAATTATATCGGAAATAAAGTGGATGTTTGGATCTTAGATATAATGTTAGGAGATGATGTAAATGGATATGATGTAATCAAAGCTATCCGTGAAAATAATGAAAATGTTCCTGTAATATTTACATCCGCAAGAGATCAAGAACTTGATAAGATATTTGGATTGGAACTTGGTAGTGATGATTACATGACAAAGCCGTATTCTAGTAAAGAACTTGTTTTAAGAGTTAATAATATTATTAAAAGAGTTTATAAATCTGATAATAAAATAAATATAATTAATTATGAAGATTATATAATTGATCTTGATAAAAGAAAAGTTGAACAAGATAAAAAAAATATAAAATTAACAACACTTGAATTTGATTTATTAGTTTTATTATTAAAAAATAAAGGTAAATGTTTTACTAGAGAAGAAATATTGAGTGAAGTATGGGGAAATGATTATTTTGGGACTGATAGAGTAGTCGATGATTTGATTAGACGTCTTAGAAAGAAACTCCCTAAATTGAATATTGAAGCTGTTTATGGCTATGGATATAGATTATCATGAAAAATTTTTATAAAAAATATAGTCTATCTAAGCAACTAATAATAATTGTTGGTATAACATTCTTCTTATTATTTCTTTCTTTAGGGATAATTCTACCTAGACTGTTAATTCCCTTAGCTGAGTCAAATATCTATAATTATTTAAGTGAACCACTAAAAGTTTATACTAATAATAGTCCTACTGAATTAAAGAATAGTGAAATTGCTTTTATTTATATTTCTAATGATAATGTCATTGCTAGTAGAAATATAAATGATGTTATCAAAACTAAAAATTTAAATAAAATAATAAATAAAATGAATGACTCATATGGAAAATTTACTTATAATTATAAAACATACTACTACTATACTTTAAAAGATGATAATATAAAAAAAATAGCTATTGCTGATGATAGTTATATTAATAGAACGAAAGAAGATATTATAAAAGCAATATTTCCAACTATACTTGCTACATTTCTTTTAATTAGTTTAACACTACTTTTTTGGTCTACTATTGTAATACATAAGATTGATAAATTAAAAGAAAAAATAGATAATATTGATAATCCAGATTATGATCATAAATTAAATTTTCAAGTTGATGACGAGATGAGATCTTTAGAGTTAGCCATTGAAGATATGCGTATTTCTCTTATCAATCAAGAGAAGTATCGTAATCAGATGTATCAAAATATTTCACATGATTTTAAAACGCCTCTCACTGTAATAAAATCATATATTGAAGCTGTAGAAGATGGAGTAGAAGATAATGCTACTGCACTTGCTACTATTAAAGAACAGACAAATAAATTAGAACAAAAAGTACACTCACTTCTTTATCTAAATAAACTTGATTATCTTAAAAATTCTAAGAATATTAATATGGATGAAATAGACATGGAAAAAGTCATACACTCGGAAGTAGAAAAGTTTAAATTTACTAGAAAAGAAATTAATTTTGAAGTAAACTTTGATAAGAAGTCTAAGTTCTATGGATCTATTGAAAATTGGGAAACGATTCTTGATAATTTACTTAGTAATTTTATGAGATATGCTAAAAATAATATTAAAATTACGGTTAAACAGAATAAATTAATTTTATATAATGATGGAGAAAATATTGATAATGATTTCCTAGAAGCTATATTTACTCCCTTTAGGAAAGGAATAAAAGGTCAATTTGGATTAGGTTTATCTATTGTTAAAAAAACCCTTAACTTAATGGAATATGATATTACTATAAAAAATGAAAAAAAAGGTGTATCATTTATTATTACTCGTGAGAAAGGCCATAGTTAATCTGTGGCTTTTTTTATTATTAATCTTTAAATATTATTATTTGTTTGTTATAATTAAGCTAGACTAGGAGTTGATTATATGAGTAGGATAAAGGATAGGACTACTAGAGATGCTGTATCTTTTGTTTTATTGATGATTGGTACTATAATTTCAGCTTTTGCTTTAGAGTGTTGTTTAATTCCAAATATTATATTAGACGGAGGAGTTACTGGTATATCTATTATTATTTATAAATTATTTAATTTACCAGTTTCATTACTTGTATTAATTTTAAATATTCCTTTTGTTTATATTGGATATAAGAATTTAGGTAAGAATTTTCTTTATAGAACAATATTTTCTATGATTTGTTTTTCTTTATTTTTGTCAGTATTTGAAGATTTTGCTCCATTGGTTGATGACAAATTATTAGCAACTGTGTTTGGTGGTGCTTTATATGGTCTTGGTGTAGGCATTGTTATAAAATTTGGTGGATGTGTTGATGGAACAGAAAGTGTTGCAATTGTAATTAGTAAAAAAACATCATTTTCTGTTGGACAAATAGTCTTAATTTTTAATCTTGTTATTTTTACTATAGCAGGCTTTATATTTGGAATAAATAGAGCATTATATTCTTTACTTACTTACTTTATTACTTCAAAAGTTGTTGATTTAGTATCTACTGGTTTAGAGCAAGCAAAAGCTGCTTTAATAATTACTGATAAGAGTAATGATTTATCTCGTGAAATATATAAAAGACTTGGTAGAACTACTACAACAATTAAAGGAAAAGGTTTAATTAGCGGAGAAAAAGAAGTTTTATATTGTGTATTGACAAGAATTGAAGTATATGAATTAAAACATATAGTTGAAGAAATGGATGAAAGTGCTTTTGTTTCAATTACTGATGTTTCTGAAATAATTGGTAATCATATAAAAAGTACTAATAAAATAAAAAAATTAAGAAAAGTAAAATAAAGTTTCTTGAACTAAGAAACTTTTTATATGCTAAAAAATGTGATATACTTCTATTTGAGGAGAAATTAATAAATGCAGGTGAAATAATGTACGAAGATAAGACTTTTTATAGAATTGTAAAGCCAGTAGTTAGTTTTTTATTTAAAATTGTTTTCAGGCCTGAAATTAAGGGTGTTGAAAATATTCCTAAGCAAGGAAGGGTATTAGTAGCTGGTAATCATACTAGTTATTTAGATCCAGCACTTCTTGTTACGGCATCTCCTAGACAAATTCATTTTCTGGCTAAAAAAGAATTATGGAAGGGTATAACTCATTTTATAGTTGTTGGTATGGGAGCTGTTCCAGTTAATAGAAAAATACATGATAAAGATGCTTTAGAAAGTGCTTATAAATATTTGGAAAATGATAAATGTGTGGGAATATTTCCAGAAGGAACGATTAATAGAACAGACGATGTTATTATGCCTTTTAAAATGGGGGCTATTAAAGCTTGTAACAAGACTAATTCTAAATTGGTACCTTTTATTATTACTGGTGAATATAAAATATTTAAAAAGAGTATAAAGATTGAATTTTTAAAACCAATAGAAGTTTCTGATAACTTAGAAAAAGAAAATAATAAATTTATGAAAATTGTAAGCAAAAAATTAATTGAAGGAGGAAAAATTCATGGAACAAAAAGAAAAAATGGGCGTATATAAGTTTTTTAGATCTGTTTTAGGTTTTATTTATAGATTGTATTATAATCCTACTATTATAGGTCGTGAGAATATTCCTAAAGGTGGATCAATATTAGTAGTTGGTAATCATGTTCATATTATGGATCAATGTAATGTGATTATTGTTACTAAAAGATGTCTTCATTATATGGCAAAGAAAGAATATTTTGATGGTAAATTTGAATGGTTTTTTAGATCAGTTGGATGTATACCAGTAGATAGAAGTAAAAAAGATGAACATGCTACAGGTGAAGCACTAGATGTACTAAAAAATGGTTGGGCACTTGGATTGTTTCCTGAAGGCACTAGAAATGCTTTAAAAGAAGAAAGAGCTAAAGAAATATATGATAAGTATTTTAATAAAAATTTAGATTTTTCAGAATTTTATGAGAAAGTAAAAAATGAAAGAACTTCTCAAATTAATTATTTAGAAGAATTACTAAATAATAAAAAGATAACTAAAAATGATTTTATAAATAATTTTTATGATGTAGATAGTTATTTGAAGAAATTAGTTAAAAAGAAACAAATTACTAAAAATGAGTATTATGATCATATTTTACTTCCATTTAAATTTGGAACAGTATCTATGGCTAAAAAGACTAATAGTAAAATAGTTCCATTTATTGTTACAGGAGATTATAAATTTAGAAGTAAAAATTTGACTATTAGAATTGGTAAACCAATTGATCCAATGGATGACTTGGATGAAGCTAATAAAAAATTACGAACAACTATGCTTGAATTATATAAGGAAAACGTTGGTAAATAATGTCAACAAGATATTGTTAATTGTAAAAAATAATAAAAAATGTGTTAGAATTTAATTGGTGATAATATGAAACATAATGAATTTGATAATGAAGAAAAATATAAATTATATCGTCAAGTAAATGAATTGTTACATCCAACAATATCTAAGAAAAATATTAGTAATTATAGAATTATTATTGCTGAAGAATTATTACCATTAAGAGTATTTTACCCTTTAAAAGTTTCTAATATGAAAAATATTGTAATATACATACATGGTGAAGAGAAGGTTACTGGATGTGAAAAGAAATATTCTAATATTTCTAGTAATTTTTCTAAGAAATATAATAATTTAGTTATATCAATTGATTATGATAATTATACTAATTTGTCTTTAAAAGAACTTCATATAAAAATATATAATACTTTAAAAAAAATATATAAAGATTTGTTAAAAACAGGTATTTTAAAAGAAAATATTACATTGATAGGAGATTCAACAGCTGCGACAATGATTCTTTCTTTAACTAAAAAAATGTATAAAGATAGTATAATATTTGGTAAGTATATTTTATTTTATCCTCCAGTTTCTGGTAATTATAGTAAATTAAAAAATAGTTTAAATTTAGAATTTTTTTCTAATTTAAAAGAATATTATAGAGGTATTAGAAAGCCTTCTTTTCCAATTAATGATAAGTTGATATATCCTAAGACTTTAATTTTATGTGGAAAAGTTGATCCTCTTTTGGAAGAAATAAAAGAATTTTCTAATGTTCATGAAGAAATAAAATTAAAAGAAATTACTTTTGCTGATCATGGCTTTTTAGGATCAAATGATAAAGAGATTAATAATGAATATACTATGGCTATTAGTAAATTTATGAAGTAATTTTTATCGATGCTAGTCAGATAAATTTAAATATGTTATAATTTTTACGGTGATAATAAATGGAAAAAAGGAGAACTAAAAAAGAAATTGTAAAGATGTTACTAAAAAATAACTCTCTTGATGAGAAAGATGAAGAAGAACTTATTGATTTACTTGTAGATCAACCTATAAGTATTGATATTGATAAACAAGAAGAAGCTAAAATGACTTTTGGTGATAAAGTTGCTGATAAAGTTAGTGAAATTGCTGGTTCTTGGGGCTTCATTTTAGGATTTAGTTTGTTTTTAATTTTTTGGATTATTTTAAATGGTGTAATTTTAACAGGAAATAATAAAATAGATAGTTATCCTTTTATATTATTAAATTTACTTCTATCTTGTATTGCTGCATTACAAGCACCAATTATTATGATGAGTCAGAATCGTCAAGCTGAAAAAGATAGTCTTCGCAATCAAAATGATTATCGTACAGATTTAAAGAGTGAATTAATTTTAGAGGAATTACATCATAAGATGGATCTATTACTAAAAAATCAAAAAAAGATATTAAGTTATATTGAACCTGAAGGGGATAATGAAAATGAAGAAAAGTAGTATTTTAATTCTTTCGATAATAGCATTATTTTTATTAACGGCTTGCTTTAATTCTTCTAAGTCTGAAGAAAAGATTGTTAGTAATAACGAAGAAGTTAATACTTCTTCTATGAAACATAAAAAATGTACTAGAGAGGGTACTGCTGGATCAAATATAGATGTTTCCTTGAGTTATGATTTATATTATACGGGTGAAAATTTAGATATTTTACATTCTGTAGAAAAAGTAACTGCTACATCAAGTGCTGATTTAGATAAATATGAATCAGCTTATAAGAAAATTTATAAGAATTATGAAGGTTTAAAATATTATGATGCTAAAGTTATTAGAGGTGATACAACTGTTACTAGTGACGTTACAATAAATTATGATAAAATAGATACTCAAGAACTACTTAATATTGAGGGTTCAGAAGATAATATTATAGAAGATGGTAAAGCTAAAGTGGATAAGTGGCTTACACTTGCTAAAAAGTTTGGAACTGAGTGTAAGGATGTTAAATAATTATATCTTCTAATGTTCGGATAATTTAATTGGATAAAATATTTCCCTCCGACGGAAAAAATAAGGGTTCAAGTCCCTTTCTGAACACCAAATAGATGCCAACTTAGCACAGCTGGTAGTGCAACGCACTCGTAACGCGTAGGTCGTAGGTTCGAATCCTATAGTTGGCACCATTATTTTATAAATATATTAAAACATAAAAATTTTTTTATGATATATAACTAGTCAATGTAGAAAAATATTGCTATAATAATTTGTGGAAGATGAAATATTTATTATTTCTTTTTTTGTTTATTTTTTGGCGATTAATATGGATAATGATTATGTTGCTATATTATATAAAATAATTACTTATGATAAATATAAAAAAATTTATTTGTTTATACCTTTTTATTTTATTGATATTTGTTCTATAGATATAGTTACGAATATTTTAAAATTATCAAGTGGTAAGGAATATATTCCCATGTAGAGCAAAAAAATAACTGGGGCAGATGTTGATGTTTGTTATGGTTTTCCTATGAAATATAAAGATTTAAAAGATATTTTTTTAATACTTCAAATTATTATCATATTATTAATGAGTATTTTGAAAGTATAAAAGATAAAATTTATTTTGATTCTTTTAGTAAAGAGAATAAAGAGTTTAAAATAGTTTTTGTTGATAAAGAAGATATTGAAAAATATGATGATGCTTCTTGATTTTATAGCTTTTATTCTGAAGTTGATGAGGATTATTTTGATGATGAATCTAATGAATCTAAATTAGTTTTGTCTAAAGAATTAATAGATAATATAATAAAGTCTTTAAAAGAAAATGATTCTGAAAAGCTTTCTACTATAACATTAGATGATATTGCTGATAATTTACAAAATGAATTGATTTATAATAATCAAAAAAATAGTTTTTTTTAATTTAATTGCTAATTAATTTATTATTTAATATAATTAATTAGCATGATAAGCCGATTTAGTATAGTGGTATTACAGAAGCATGGTAAGCTTCAAAGGAAAGTTCAATTCTTTCAATCGGCACCATAATTTGTGTTTTATTATATTATTAAGTATCAATTTATAAGTTTTGATACTTTTTTTGTGAATAAATGACAAAATGTGTTAAAATAAATATTCGTGTGAGTTTTATTAGATAAAAGTGAGGTATTTATGGATAATTTTAAAAATGAAGTGTATGATAAGCAAGGATATGATAAATTTGGTTATAACAAAGATGGTTATAATAGAAGAGGATTTAATGGATTAGGTGTTCATTTAAATGGTACTATGTATGATACTGAAGGTTATGATAAAGATGGGTATGATATAAATGGTTTTTCAATAAGTCATATACATAAAAATGGTTCTAGGTTTGATAATGATGGTTATAATTATTATGGATATGATTTTGAGGGCTTTAATAAAAAAGGTTATAATAAAAAAGGTTTTAATAAGAAACATATTCATTTAAATGGTACTTTATATAATGATGATGGTTATGATTATAAAGGCTATAATAATAAAGGCTTTAATAGTAAAGGTTACGATAAATGTGGTTATGATGAAGATGGTTATGATAAGGATGGTTATGATAAAAGAGGCTTTGATAAGAACGGTATTCATCGTAATGGAACGTTATTTGATGATAATGGACTTGATATTAATCAAAAATATATTGATGGAGAATCTTTTGAAGAAAAGAAAAAAGCTAGATATAATACATTTTTAAGTATTATAAATGATATTTATAATAATAATATAAGTATTGAAGAATATATAAAGAAATATAATTTAAATTATGTTGATTTAATAGCTTTTTCTAAAAAGGAACATTTAAATCCAAAAATTATAAGAAGTTTGTCTTCACATATAAAAGAATATAATTCATTAATAAAACCATTTGATATAGATTATTTTTTGGAACACATTCGTTTTCTTATAGATGGTAAATTAGTTATACCTAAAAGAGATGATGTAGAAAAAGTAACAAAATATTTAAGGTTGAATAATAGACTTGTTTGTGAAAAAATTGTAAGTAATACTGTAAAAGAATATTATAAAGGAAATATTGACTTAAATAAAATCGATAATAAATCAGAATTAGGAAAACAAGAAGAAATATCAAAAATGTTAGATGTGCAATCAGCTAAACTTGATGAATTAGAAAAATCTTCTAAAAAATTAAAAAAGAAAAATATATAATTATGAACAAAGATAGATTAAATTACTTGTTAGATCTTCAATATAAATATAAATCTGGTATGATTGATGAAGATGAAATAAATGAAGAAGATAAGAAAGATCTGATAAATTTATATAAAATTCAGAATTTAGAAAAAAGTAAAGAAAACAAAAAAAGATTATTAGAAATTTTAAATAACAAAGATGAATAACTTTCTGTTATTTATATTTTATTTATTATATGTTAAACTTATACTAGAAGGTGAGTAGTATGAATAATAATGGGATAAATCAAAATATTAATAATTTACAGAGTAATCAAGGTTCACAAAATTTAAATAATAATAAAAAAGTAATAAAAATATTATTTTAATTGTAGTTATAGCTATTATTTTTGTTGTTGCTGCGATAGTAAGTTTTGCATTTTTAATTATTTCTTTATTTTCAAAAATGTCCGAATCATCAGATCGATTAGAGTGTAAATCTAGTAATGGTAATATTACGATATTGTATGATGAAAAAGGAGTTATTGGATATTCTACTATTGGATCACTCAGTTATGATTTATATGATGAACAAGAAATTGCTTCTAAAATGAGTGCTTCAAATTATATTAATCAATATAAAATTAATTTTGAAAATAGTTATGATGAAACTTGTATAATAAAAGAAAAATTTATTAGATAAATTTATTGACACTTATTAAATATTAAATAAGTGTCATATTCTTATAATTGAGGAGTAAATATGGAACGAATAGATAAAATTATTAGTAATAATACTAATTTAAGTAGAAATGATGTTAAAAAATATATTAAAAATAAATTGATTATTGTAAATAATAAAATAATTGATAGTCCTAAGATTAAAATTGATCCAAATGTTGATAAAATATTTATAAATGGAGAAATATTAAAATATCAAAAATATGTTTATCTAGTATTGAATAAACCTAAAGGTTATGTTAGTGCAACTGTCGATAATTTATCTAAAACAGTTATTGATTTATGCCCTGATAAATTTAAAAATAGGAATTTATTTCCTGCAGGAAGATTAGATAAAGATACTACTGGTTTAATGATAATTACGGATGATGGAGAATTTGCTCATAATATTTTATCTCCTAAAAAGCATATTAAAAAGCAATATTATGTTGTCTTGTCTGGTAATTTAGATAATATAATGATCGATGAATTTTATAGTGGTTTAGTAGTTGGAAATGAGAAATTTAAAAGTGCTAAATTAGAAATATTGAGTAATAATACTTGTTATGTTACTTTAACTGAGGGAAAGTATCATGAAATTAAAAGAATGTTTAAGAAATATAATTTAGATGTGATAGAATTAAAAAGAATTATGATGGGTAATTTATTTTTACCTGATGACTTAGATGAAGGAGAATGTCGAGAATTAACCTCTGAAGAATTGAAGAAAATTACTAGTTAGTTTTAATTATACATGTTATAATTAAATGTATATAGGTGATAGTATGAATAATCAAAAGATTTTATTTATATATTACAACAATGAAATAAAATATTTAACTAATAGTAATATGGATCATAAAGAGTGGTTTCTATCACTTGGTGGAAAAGATGAATTATATGAAAATTTGGTTAGAGGTTTTATTCTTGATGGAAAAATAGTCTTTTTTAAAGGACAAGATTTTAGATATGATAATGAAGTAATGGATGTTGCTAAAAAAAATGGTTTAAAAATGAGAAAAGACTTAAATAATAATTCTTTAGTTATATGTTGTGGAATATTACCCGGATTTCCTGGACAAAAATGGGAACCAATTATGGTTTTAAATGATAATGAATTAGTTGATGAAAATAAAAATACAAATATATCTACAAAGAAAAGTATGCCTGAAAATAATGTAAATATAGGTACAATTTTAGAATTAAAAAATGATTATACGAATGAGAAGTATCTTAAAATGGGAACTATTCTTACTTCAATTACACTTATTTTTTGTATATTAGCTAAAGTTATATTAATTAATACTAAGCATTTAGATACTTCAAATTTTTTAGAGATATTATTAATATGCATACAGATTGGATCTTTATTAGGAACTTTGTATGGTTATGTTAAAAAAAAGGAGTATACAAAACATTTAGCAATCTTTGCTTCTATTAGTGTAATTTTATCATTTGATTTATTAGATATAATTATTGGTATTATTTATTTTGTCTTTTCTGTAGATGCAAATTATATAAAAAACATTTTAGATAAAGTAAATAAATTAGGAAAAAAAATTACTAAGAAAAGGTGAATATATGGATGAATTAGAAAAAGCTAGAAATGGTTTATTTTATAATCCTAATTATATAAAAGATATTGTTGATAGAAGAATAAAATCACAGGATAAGTGCTTTGAATATAATAATTTACTTCCTTCTAAAGTGGATATGAGAAAGAGGCTAATTAAAGATTTAATTAATACTGTCGATGACAATTTTGTAATTGAGGCACCAATTCATTTTGATTATGGAGAAAATATCAGTATAGGTAAGAATTTTTATTCTAATTATAATTTAACTGTTTTGGATGGAACAAGTGTATCTTTTGGAGATAATTGTTTTATTGGACCTAATTGTTCTTTTTATACGGCAGTTCATCCGGTTGATTATAAACTTAGAAATAAAGGACTTGAGAAAGCTTTACCAATTAAAGTAGGTAATAATGTTTGGTTTGGTGGAGGAGTTACTGTTTTACCTGGAGTTACAATAGGTAATAATGTTGTTGTCGGAGCAGGTTCTGTTGTGAGGCATGATGTTACTGATAATGTAGTGGTTGCTGGAAATCCAGCTAAAATAATAAGAAGAATAGAAGAGGTAAATTAAATGAAAAATAATAGATATTATGCGATGGGGGAAGATGAATTATTTACTAAGTTTAGAAGTTCTTTAAGTGGTTTGTCTTTAAGAGAAGTTACCAAAAGGATTAATAAATATGGTTATAATGAATTGCCAACGAATAAACGGAGATCTATTTTAGAAATATTTATTGGTGGATTAATAGATTCTATTGTTTTATTATTGATTGTTGCGATAATTGCTTCTTTTCTTGTTGGTGAGTACTTGGATGGTTTCGCTATAATGTTTATCGTATTGGTTGATCTAATATTAGGTACTATTCAAGAGAAAAAAGCTAGTAATACGGCTGAGTCATTATCAAACTTAATTAAAGAAAAAGTAAAAGTAATTAGAAATGGGAAAGAATCTTTAATTGATGCTACAGAAGTTACTTTAGGAGATATAGTTTTATTCACTTCTGGTGATAAGGTTTCTGCTGATACTAGAATACTATCTTCACATAATTTTACGATTGATGAATCTACTCTTACGGGAGAGAGTTTACCTGTTGAAAAGAATTCTAGTGTATTAAAAAATAAAAATATTTCAATTAATGAACAAACTAATATGCTTTTTGCAGGTACTACTGTAGTTACTGGACGAGCAACTGGTATTGTTGTTAATATTGGCCTTTCTACTGAAATTGGTAAGATTGCTAATACTATAAATGAAACTAAAGAAGAGAAATCTCCTTTAACAATTAGAGTAGAAAAGTTTTCTAAACAAATGAGTATTTTAATAATAATTATTGCAATAATTATAGTAATCTTACTATTTATTAAAGGTTTTTCTTTAAATGAAATATTATTATCTGTTATTGCTTTGTCTGTTTCTGCTATGCCTGAGGGATTACCACTTGCTTTAACTATGGCATTAACAATTGCGTCTAGAAATATGGCTAAAAATAAAGTCGTTGTTAAGAAATTACATTCTGTTGAATCCCTTGGAAGTTGTACTGTAATAGCAAGTGATAAGACTGGTACACTTACTGTTAATGAACAAACTGCTAAAAAGATATTATTGCCTAATAATAATGAGTATATAATTTCTGGTACTGGATATAATACTAGTGGTGAAATTATTGGTAGCAACTTAAAATTAGCAAAAGAAGTTGCAATTCTTGGTCAAATTAATAATGAAGCAGAATTTAGTGATGGTAAACTTTTAGGCGATTCAATTGATTTAGCTTTTCTGGTTTTAGGTAAAAAAGCTAAAATTAATATTAATGATATTGAAATAATAGATTCTATTCCTTATGAATCTGCAAGTAAATATTCAGCAGTCTTTTATAAAAAAAATAATGAAACATATTGTACTATTAAGGGTTCCCTTGAGGTAGTAGAAAGTTTTTGTAATTCAATTAATTTAGTTAAAACTTTTGATAAACAAAGACTAGAGAAGCAAAATGAATATTTAGCAGGAGATGGGTACCGAGTAATTGCTCTTGCTAATGGAAGAATTGATGAGAAGAAAAGTTATTCTGAAAAAGATATTAAGGATTTGGCATTCATGGGAATGGTTGGATTTATTGATCCAATTAGAAAAGAGGCTCCTGCTGCTATTAAAAAATGTCGAAGAGCTGGTATTAAAGTATTGATGATAACTGGAGATCATCCATTGACGGCTTATAAGATTGCTAAGGATTTAAAACTGGTAAGTGATTATTCTTCTGTTACGACTGGTGATGAAGTAGATAAATATTTAAAAAAATCTGAAAAAGATTTTGATAAGTTTGTTATGTCTAAAATTATTTATACAAGAGTTACTCCATTACAAAAATTAAAGATAATTGAATCGTTAAAAAGACAGGGTGAGTTTGTGGCGGTTACTGGTGATGGAGTAAATGATGCTCCAGCTTTAAAAGCAGCTAATATTGGCATTGCTATGGGAAGTGGTACTGATATCGCCAAAGAAACGGCAAATATGATTGTTATGGATGATAATTTTACCTCTATTGTAGAAGGTGTTGAAGATGGAAGAGTTGCTTATGCAAATATTAGAAAAATTATTTATTTTTTAATATCTTGTGGTTTAGCTGAAGTATTATTTTTCTTATTATCTGTTTTATTTAATATGCCAGTGCCTTTAGTGGCAATTCAATTACTTTGGTTAAATGTTGTTACTGATGGTCTACAAGACTTTGCTTTATCATTTGAAAAAGCAGAGAAAGGTATAATGAAAGAAAAACCTATAAGTCCACAAACTAGTTTATTTGATAAAGATTTAACGGAAGAAATATTAATATCTGGAATATCAATTGGATTAATTGTTTTTGGATTATGGTTCTATCTAATAAAAATAATTAATATGAATGTTAGTATTGCTAGAGGATATATTGTAGCTTTAATGATTATTATTCAAAATATTCATGCTATTAATTGTAGGAGTGAAAGAAATAGTGCTTTAACTATACCAGTAGAGAGTAATACTACTTTTATTTTTAGTATAATTTTTTCTGTAATTATTGGAATTGCTATATTAGAGATTGATTTTTTAAATAGTTTTTTAAAGACTAGTTATATTCCATATAATCAGTTGTTATTGCTATTTTGTTTAGGTATGATAATATTTGTTATTATGGAATTGTATAAAGAAATTAAATTTCATAATAAATAATCGTTATGTTATAATATAAATAAGGAAGTGGTTATATGCAAATGCCTGCTATTAATTTAGAGGAAATTAATGAAAAGAAGATAATTGATCAGATTAGATGCTTGGGTATTGATATGATTGATAATGCTCATAGTGGACATCCAGGTATAGTTTTAGGGGCTGCTCCTATTATTTATACATTATATGCACATCATATGAATATAGATGTTCAAAATCCAGATTACTTTAATCGTGATAGGTTTATTATGTCTGCAGGACATGGTTCAGCATTACTTTATGCAACACTTTATATGTCTGGTTTTCCTATAAGTTTGGATGATTTAAAGAATTTTCGAAAATTGTCCTCAATTACTCCTGGACATCCAGAGTATAAGATAACTCCTGGAGTTGATGCAACAACTGGTCCCCTTGGAGAGGGTATTGCTATGGGTGTTGGCATGGCTATGGCGGAGGCTAATTTAAGAAATAGATTTAAGAGTAAAAAGGATCTTATTAATTATTATACTTATGTATTAGTAAGTGATGGCGATTTAATGGAAGGTGTTTCGTATGAAGCAGCATCTCTTGCTGGAATATTAAAATTAAATAAGTTGATTGTTTTATATGATTCAAATAATGTTTGTCTTGATGGTAAAACTAATAAAACTTTTAATGATAATATTTCTATGCGTTTTATTTCTCTTGGTTGGAATGTTATAACTGTTCAAGATGGAGAAAATTTTTCTGAGATTGATAAAGCAATAACAGAAGCTAAAAATAGTAGTGATAAACCTACTTTAATTGAAATTAAAACAGTAATTGGAAAATATTCTAAATTAGAAGGAACTAATTTAGTACATGGTAAACCATTAACTAAGGAAGATCTTTCAAGTATTAAAGCAAAGCTAGAAGTTAGAGATATTCCATTTCAGGTTTCACAAAGAGCAGTTGATGAAATGCAAGCTTTAATTAATAGTCGTTGTAAGAAGTTAAATGAAAAGTTTTTAAAGAATGTTGATTCTCTTTCATCTGAAGAAAAAAATGAATTAGAAATGTTTATGAGTAATGATAAAACAATTGATTTAAAAGATTTTGTATATGATATTCCTGAATCTTTAGAGGAGTCTCCACGAGATACTTCTTCTAAAATATTAAATTATATTGTTAATAAGAATAGTTTATTAATAGGTGGTTCTGCTGATTTGTTTTCAGCTAATAAAACTTATATTAATGATGGAGGAGATTTTTCTTCTGAGAATTATTTAGGAAAAAATATTTTCTTTGGCGTAAGAGAACATGCTATGGGAGCAATTGCTAATGGACTTGCTTTATCTGGCTTTAGGCCATATATTTCAACTTTTTTATCATTTTCTGATTTTTTAAAACCAGCAATTAGATTAGGTTGTATGATGAAATTGCCTATAGTTTATATATTCACTCATGATTCAATTAGTGTTGGAGAAGATGGACCAACTCATCAGCCAGTTGAACAATTATTAGGTCTTAGATCTATTCCTAATATGGAGGTTTTTAGACCTGCAGATGCTAATGAAGTAATTGGTTCATATAAAACTATTTTAGAGAAAATAAATACTCCAGCTACTATTTCTCTTTCAAGAAATAAATTACCTATTCTTGAAAATACTAAAGCAAATTTAGTTGAGAAAGGTGGATATGTAGTCCTTGATACAATGAAGGCCCCATCAGCAATTGTAATATCTTGTGGTGAAGAATTACATGAAGTTTTGAAAGCAGCTAAAGATTTACTTTCTAAAGGTATTTTTATTAGAGTAGTATCAATGCCTAACTTAGAAAGGTTCTTAAGACAAGATGCAGAATATATAGATTCAGTGCTTCCAGTAGAAATTAGAAAAATTGCTGTTGAAGCTGAACCAGATTATTTATGGAACAAAATAATATTTAATAGTAAAAATATAATTTCATTAAATAGTTTTGGTATGAGTGCATCTAAAGATGATATATATAAACATTTTGGATTTGATTATAAAAGTTTAGAAGAAAAAATTGAAAATCTACTAAAATAATACAAAAATAGACTTATCATTTAGTTATTATATATTTGGTGATTAAATGAAAGTCTATTATATTTTTAAAATTAAAGAAGAGTTTATTAAATTATATAATGATACTCCTAGTGTATTATATAATATTTTAAAAACTATATTTTATTTAGATAAGCAAGAAGTTGAGTATGGTTATAATTTGTTTACTCAATTGATAATTCCTTTTAAAAAAGATGATTTTGATAGAAAACTATTTATTGATTTACATCAAGATATTCCTTATTCTAAAAGAAAAAATGTTCATTATATAAATAATTTATATTTAAATGAAGTTAGTAGGTTGGTTGTATGTAATTATTATTTAAAATTAGAAGTAGAACAAAACTTTTCTAGTTTCTTTAAAATACTAAATAGAGAAAATAAGAATTTATTTGTATGTTGTTTTAAAAAAACTGATTTTTTCTTTTTGGATGATTATTTATTAGAGAGAATTTAGTTGTTATTTGGGTAATATTCTAGTAAAATAGTATTTAAGGAGATGAAGTTATGCTACATGATATATTATTATTAATATTAGGAATAGTTATTGGAGGTATTATTGGTTTCTTTTTAGCTAGATTTTTTATGAAAAAATATTTAAAGAAAAATCCTCCTATTAATGAGGAAATGATTAAAACTTTAATGTCTCAAATGGGAAGGACACCTAATAAGAAACAAATAAATCAAATGATGAAGGCTATGGAAAAATACCAGTAATGGTATTTTATTTGATTTTACTTATAAAATATGATATAATACAGTCGTTTAGTTGGAGGGATATGTATAAAATGGATACAAGAAAGTATATTGAAAATTTATATAATTATGTAAATAAAAATGATATTACTATTGAAGAATATTATAGAGAACTTGCTGATAATTATAGAAAAAGTAGGTTTTCTTTAATTGAAGATTTTGAAAAAGACAATCCTTTTATTACAAGTGAAGATTTTTTAAAATTAACTAGTAGTAATGATGAAAATATGAATAAATATTTTTCTAATAAAATGACTAAAGTAATTCAAGCAAATGTATTAGATTTATTGAATAAATCTAAAAATGAAAATTTAGATTCTGATAGTAAAAGTGATACTGATGATGAAGAATATGAAATTTCTGATAATAAGAAAGATAAGTTTACATTATTTTTGAATGAGGATTCACAAGAGTTATTTGCTAGAGGTTATTTGTTTGAAAGATTTAATATAAGCCCTGGTAGAAAAGTTAAAGTTAGTGGAGTAATTTGCTATAGTTTATCAAAGGATGATTATCAAACTATTATGAATAATAGAAATAATGAAGTTTCTCCATATGTCGTTGAAATAAAGACAATTGTTCCTGTTAGAAAAGAAAAGACTGATGAAGAAGCAAAAAAGGGTAATTCTAATGGAATTGATTTAACTAATTTATCAGATGATGAGTTAGAATCAAGAATTCAGAATTTATGGAATTTTGGTGCACATCAAGAAAATGGATTAAATGAGAATAGTGATTTATCAAATGAATGGGATGCTTTAGTGGCAGAAAAAAATAGACGTCAAGCTGCAAAAAGCAAAACTAATAATAATACACAAAATAATTCTGATTTAGATAAATTATTATCTGAACTTGAAAATGAATTAAATGAAATAAATAAATTAATTAAAGAGTTAGAAAGATTAATTCAAGTACTTGAAAATAATTTAAATAATTTGAATGATAAGAAAGTTTCTAAACCAGTAGATTTGGAAAATGAAGATAGTAAAACTGACCAAGAAAAAGATAAAGATAGTATAGATCAAGAAAAAAATGAATCAATTCAAAATTTTATGAATGAGATAAATAATAAAATAGCAAAAGATAAAGAGACTTCTAATGATGGTTCAATTAACATACCTATTGATTCAGAAGAAACAAAAAAATGTCTTGTATATCATTATGAAGAAAAAGATAAATATTATGTTCAAGATGAATTATTTGATGATGAATTATTTAAAAAATTAAATATTAAACCTAAAGAAGGAAGTATTAAGTTTGATGGAAAAAGTTGTCATGAAATAAGCAAAGATGATCTTAATAAATTAAAAGATAAAATTGATAATAACTTTATTATTGATTTTGTTAATATTAATGATAGTATGAAAAATGAACAAAAAAATGAAAAGACTGCTGATGATAATATTTCTTCTAGTGATGATATTGAGTCAATTATTGATAGATTATTTGATGAAGATAATGAAAAAAGTGAAGAAGAAGTTAGTGGTTTATCTTTGTGATTTTAAAATTAAAGACTTTTAAACAAGTCTTTTTTTGTACTTAAAATTTACTAGATATTTCTTATTATAAATTATATAATTAAGTAGGTGATCAAATGAAAGACTTTAAAGAAAAACTTAGTTTAGTGCCTAAAAAACCAGGTAGTTATCAAATGAAAAATAAAGATGGAGTAATTATCTATGTTGGTAAAGCTAAAAATTTACAAAGAAGGCTGAGAAGTTATTTTACAAGAACTGTTACAGGTAAAACTAGAATGTTAGTAGAAGATATAGATGACTTTGAATATATTGTTACATCTTCAGAATTAGAGAGTTTAATACTGGAAATTACTTTAATTAAAAAATATGATCCTAAATATAATATTTTACTTAGAGATGATAAATCTTATCCATATATAGAATTAACTAATGATAAATATCCAGTTGTAAAAATAATTAGAAATGCTAAAAGGAAAAAAATAAAAGATCATTTATATGGACCGTATCCTAATGCTTCGGCAGCTAGAAAAACAGTAAATATTATTAATAGAATGTACCCACTTAGAAAGTGTGATAAATTAAAGAAAGATTTATGTTTATATTATCATATTAATGAATGTCTAGGATATTGTAAGATAGATGTTCCTAAAGAAAAAATAGATGAGATGAAAAAAGAGATTATTACTTTTTTAAAGGGAGATAGTTCAATTATTTCAAAAAAAATAGAAGATGAAATGTTAAAAGCAAGTGAAGCAATGAATTATGAACGTGCTCAAGAATTAAAAAGTATGTTAGATGATATCAATACAACATTAAAGAAGCAAAAGATTGATCTTAATCATAATTATAATTTTGATTTAGTTAATTATTATTATGAAAATAATTATTTAGCAATTGAAATATTTTTTATAAGAGATGGATTATTATTTGGAAGACATAATGAGATAATTGCTTCTATTGGAGATATTTCTGAAGAAATAACAGAATATTTAGTTAAATTTTATGATAAAGGAGTATTACCTCGTGAATTACTAATACCAGAAGAATTAGATGAAAATTTATTAAAAGATTATTTTAAAATTAAAGTTATTAAACCTAAAAAAGGTAAATTGAAGAATTTAGTAGATTTAGCAAAAGAAAATGCTAAAGAGCAAATGGATTTAGAAGGAGAAACATTAAAAAGAGATGATGAAGAAAGATTAAAAGCTGAAGAGGAATTAAAAAATTTACTTGGACTTAAAGAGTTAAGAAGAATAGAATCTTTTGATAATTCTCATTTATTTGGAACTTTTTATGTAGGTGGTATGGTTGTTTTTGATGATTTCCTTCCTAATAAAGATTTATATCGAAAATATAAGATTTCTACAGATGTTAAAGATGATATTGGTGCTATGAAAGAAGTTATTTATAGAAGATATTTTAAAACTATAATGAATGAATCATATAAACCTGATTTAATTGTAATGGACGGAGGTAAAGCTCAAATAGATGCTTGTAAAGAGGTATTAGATTCCTTAAATTTATATATTCCAATTATTGGTTTAGTAAAGGATGATAAGCATAGAACTAATCATATAATGAATGAGAATTTAGAAATATTAGATGTTCCAAAAGATTCAAAATTATTTTTATTTTTAACTAGGATTCAAGATGAGGTACATAGATATGCTATTACATATCACAGAAATATTAAGGCTAAAGGTGCTTTATCTAGTATTTTAGATGTTGTACCTGGAATTGGTGAGGTAAGAAAAAAAGAATTATTAAAAAAATTTGGATCTTTAAAGAAGATGAAAGAAGCAAGTGTTGATGAATTGTCTGAAGTAGTTAATAGGGAAGTTGCTGAAAAACTTTTTGAATATTTAAAAGAGATATAGTATAATTTAGATATAGAATATGTACTGGAGATGTAGTTATGAATAACAAGGGTTTTACATTGGTTGAGATTTTAGCTACGATTGCAATTTTAGGAATACTTTCTGGGATTGTTATTGGAGGAGTACAGAAATATATTGAGAAATCAAGACAACAGGCATATGATACTTTAGCAAGTAGTTCGATTGATGCAACAAAAGAGTATGTAATGGATCATCCAGGTGTTACAAATATAAGTTTTTCTTCTTTAAAAGATGGTGATTATATCAATAATATTAAAGATCCTAAAGATAAGTCGAAAGACTGTGCTGGAAGAGTTGAGATAATAAAATCCTATTATGGTGATGGAACATCATTAGATGATTATAAATATAAAGTTATTATGTGTTGTGGTGTTAGTAATTTTTCTTATGATTTTCCTGATTACAACAAAAAGCCAAATTCTAAATGTGGTATATATGTTAATGTGTTTTTTGAAGGAAATGGAGGTACTTTGTCTCAAACATCAAAAATTGTTACTTATAATTCCACTTATGGTAGTTTACCATCTGCATATAAAACTGGGGCTGTATTTGCAGGTTGGTATAGTAATTCTAGTTTGACTAATAAAATTGGTACGGCTTCTATAGTATCTACAACTCAAGATCATACACTATATGCAAAATGGAAAAATAATTTATATGGTTTTGATTATAACCCTGATTCAAATAAATATGGTACAGGTTATCCGTCAGGTGCTCATGTAAAGTCTCTTGATCTTAAAATTGTGAGTCCAAGTGGTAAGGTATTGTACAATTATAAAGGAATAAGTGATATTTGTAATACTTGGGGATGTGCTTCTGAATCATTTATTGAGTATGGTTCTACATATTATTTTACAAATGTAAAATATAGAGATAGCTATACATATAGCCATTATAGTATTACAAATAATATACCAGTTTCTGTTAAAAATGGTGGAACGGAATTTACGTTTAAGCATTCTTATCCCGGTGATATTAGTTTTAATATTTTTACTAAAGTTAAATAACTATTAATAATTATATTTAGGAGAAGGTTTATGAATAATAAAGGTTTTACATTGGTTGAAATTTTAGCTACGATTGCAATTTTAGGAATACTTTCTGGGATTGTTATTGGAGGAGTACAGAAATATATTGAGAAATCAAGACAACAGGCATATGATACTTTAGCAAGTAGTTCGATTGATGCAACAAAAGAGTATGTAATGGATCATCCTGGAGTTGAACAAGTATATTTTGATGATTTACTAGAAGGGAATTATATAGATAATATTTCTAATCCTAAAGATAATTCTAGTAATTGTTCTGGTAGAGTTAAAGTCAATACTAAAAAGGGCTCCAACGGAGTTTTAGATGATTACACATATAATGTATTTATGTGTTGCGGATCTGATAATTATGCTTATGAATTTCCTAAAAAAAAGCATTACAAAACAAATAATTGTAAAGCTCATGCTTATGATATAAGTGAAATAAAAGAGATAAAAGTGCTTCATGTATATCCATATAATGCTGTGGCAAATCAGCTTAAGAATTGGATGGCTGATAAAAAACACGGCGATGAGAGAATTAAAGTTAGTTCTGTTTATATTGATGAATTTAATAAAAATCCAATTAATTATTTAGGTTCAATAGGCAATTGGAAAGCCGACGTTATTGTCTTTGGCTTTTGGGATTGTAATGCAAGTAAAGATTTATCTAAGAATTCAGCACAATTAGTTGATAAATTTTTAAGTACCGGTGGCTCAGCTATATTTGGACATGATACTATAACTAAAGGATGTGGTAATCATACTAATTTTATTTCATTACAGCAATATGTTAATGTTGAGGCAACTAGTGATTTAAGTTGGAATGGAAGTAATAAAGTTACAATTGTTAAGTCAGGAATTTTTACAGAATATCCTTATAGAATTGGTAATCAAGAAACTGTATTAACAATACCAACTAGTCATTGCTATGGACAAGTAGCTCATGGAGATGTTTGGTTAACGTATAATGGAATTACTTCTTCAGCAAATAAAAATGTTTATTTATCAACATATGGAAATAATGCTTTGATTCAAACTGGACATTCTAGTGGTCAAGCAACAGAAGATGAACAAAAGATAATTGCTAATATAATTTTTTATATGAAAGCAAACCAGGATGGATTGGTATCTGATTAAAAATTATGATTGTTAGGAGAAAAATTATGAATAATAAAGGTTTTACATTGGTTGAGATTTTAGCTACGATTGCAATTTTAGGAATACTTTCTGGGATTGTTATTGGAGGAGTACAGAAATATATTGAGAAATCAAGACAACAGGCATATGATACTTTAGCAAGTAGTTC
>OMUM01000038.1 GCA_900314225.1 uncultured bacterium
CTTGTTTATATACTTAGAGTATGCTATAATGAAGTTGTCAGATAGATATGTTTAGGCTTATTTAAAACCGACTATAATAACGATACGGGAGTTCGGATCAGTTATCGGTGTTGAAGACTTAACTCGTTTTAAGGATCCTAATGATAACGTATGAACACCCACCTGTACAAACTTTACAGGTTTTATCGTTGCCAGACTTTCTACTCTGACTTTTTTATTGCTTATTTTAGTACTTTATAGTATAATATGCGGTAATGGGGGGATGATTTATGCTTGTATTACCAATCGTTACCGGTGGAAGAGTACTAAATGTCCAAATTAGATTAAAGAACGTTAAAAAAATTCGCCAAGGTGTTTCTTATGATGACGCAAAAGAAAGCGATATAATTGTTAATAGGGAAAAATTTAGTGAATCAAGCTATGCAAATATAAAAGATGATAATGCAACAATTGATTTCATTAGAAGCAAATCAATGCTATATCCAAGAGACTTTTTAGTAACAACAAAAGAGCAAAGAGATTCCACATTATATGACGTTTATAGAGTATCTCAACCACCTAAAGCTGTAAATAGAAAATTAGATAAACTTTATAGTAAAGCAATTAATGATTTAAGAAAAGAAATACCCAATAGAAAAGTAAATAATCAAGCAAGTAAATTTAAACCTAAAGGTAGATGTATTTCTTTTGAAGATTTAGGAATAGATAAACAATTAAGCGAAGAAAATCTTGCTAAACTTCAAAGAATTGTAAGAGAAGAAAATCCATCAAGATGGCCACAATTATTTGAAAGAGAAGGTATTGCCGATATTCCACAAACATTAAGTTTTATTAATAATTTTGAATGTATTATAATATCAGACTATAATATTCCAGAAAAAGATTTTCAAGAAGTTATTAAATTATTTAGTATTATTAATTCGCGAGAATATAGAAATTTTAAAAAATATTATCATACAGCAAAATCTAATACAGAAATATATAATAGAATAGATTATGCAAATAGAATTATTTATGATCGACCTTTAAACTTATTTAAAAATGAGGACAAAGCTAAACAATTAGTGAAAGTGAGAGAAGAAAATTATAATGGAAGAATTTCAGCATAAATTTTCTAGATTAGAAAAACTTATTGGAAAAGAAAAAATTAATATATTAAAAAATACAAGTGTTTTAATACTAGGAGTAGGTGGAGTTGGAGGTTATGTAGTAGAATCGCTAGCGAGATCTGGTATTGGAACACTTATTTTAGTTGACTTTGATATTATTGATATAACTAATATTAATAGACAGATAATTGCTTTAGATTCGACAATTGGATTGAAGAAAGTAGATGTTTTAGAAAAAAGAATAAAAGATATTAATGAAAATTGTCAAGTTATTAAAGTAGATAAATTTATAGATAAAAATAATATTAACGAACTATTTAAATATAAATTTGATTATTTAGTAGATGCCTGTGATTCAGTACCTACTAAAGAACAAGTTATTATAGAATGTCTAAAAAGAAATATTAATTTTATTTCTAGTATGGGCACAGGTAATAAATTTGATCCATCAAAATTAGAAATATGTGATATTAGAAAAACTTATAATGACCCACTTGCTAAAATAATTAGAAAATTTGTTAAAGATAATAAAATTAATAAAAAAGTAACTGTCTTATCATCTACAGAATTACCTGTAAAATTACATGATAAGACACCAGGTTCAACTTCGTTTGTGCCACCATCAGCAGGACTTTTAATTGCTAGTTATATTGTAAGAAAAATTATAGAGAAATAATTAAGTAGAGATACTTAATTTTTTTCAACCTAAAGTTTAGTTAATTAAACTAATAGTTTATATTAAATTATAAATTTCTATTATAAGCTTTTAGCTGAGGAGGAAATTTATGAAAAAAAAGAATTTTATTATATTAATACTGATTCTAATATTAATTTTATATTTAGGAGGCTATTTATTGGTAAGAAAAAATAAATATAGTTCATTACCTAAGCCAGAATTAACAGGAGGGGAAAGAGGAAAACTTGGAATTGATAAAAATATTAATGAAAAAACTTTAGATAATTATTTAGAAAGAACTGATACAATTTATCGTGATGTTAGAATGATTGATGATCCAGCTGATTGGAGTAAAATAGTCCAAGATGGCGACAAAATAACGGGAATAGTAAAAGGCTTTTCTGTAATACCTTATCCATATTTAGTAAGTTTTACTGATGAATATAAAGCTAATTTAACTAAACAATTTGGGTTTACTGAATTTTATTCTGGTCCAAGTCTATATAAAGATAATGGAGATGGAACATATACAGCAAATTATAAAGAATCATTAAGTATATTACAATATTATTTTCCCAAAAATAAAAATATCTTCTTAATGTGTGGTGGAGGAGGTTATGCTGGTAAAACAAAAGAACTTCTTATTGCCTTAGGTTGGGATAAAAATAAAATATATGATGTCGGTGGATATTGGTATTATAATGGTAAAAATAAAATAGATATTTTAGAGAAAGTCAATGGTAAAAAGACATATAATTTTTGGAAGATTCCTACATATAATATAGATTTTAATAGTTTAACAAGAAACTTTGTATGAAAAAGAAATTATTAATAATTATATCTATTTTATTACTTATAATATTTATATATATAATTTATAAATTAAATAGTAAATTTTACTTAAATAATAAATATTATAATAATTATCAATATAAAGTAGTTAATTCAAAAGAAGTAGAGAAAATGCTTTCTACTAATGATTCTTTTGTTCTATTTACTAATAATGATTTTTGTATTTTTAAAGTTCCATGTGATAATATTTTTAAAAGTGTTTTTAAAGATAATAATATGACTTTATTTTATATTAGATTTGATGAATTTAAGAAAACTTCTTTATATGAAAAAGTTAATTATGCGCCTAGTGTTTTATTAATAAATCATGGTAAATTAGTTAGTTATTTAAATCCAAATAGTGATAGAGATATGAATATCTATCAAGATGAAAATAAGTTTAAGAAATGGTTAGAAAAATACATTTATTTAAAAAAAGATAACTAGTAAATAAGTTATCTTTTATAATTTTCTATATAATCCTATTACTTTTCCAAGAATAGTTACTTCTTTTAGAATAATTGGTTCCATAGTATCATTTTCTGGTTGCAAGCGAAAATGATCTTTTTCTTTATAAAATGTTTTAACTGTAGCTTCATTATTATTATTCATCGCAACTACTGTTTCACCATTTTGAGCTGTATTTCTTTTTTCAACAATTAAAATATCTCCATCATATATTCCAACATTAATCATTGATTCTCCACTTACTTTTAAAGTAAAAACTTCATTTTTTGTTGTTATTAAATTAGCAGGTAATGAAAAATATTCATCAGGCATTTCAATAGCTTCTATTGGTGTTCCAGCTGTAACTTTACCCAATAGTGGAACTTCAACAATTTCATTATCTTTTTTTAAATATTCATTAGGTACAAGTAACTCTAATGTTCTATTTTTATTATTTCCCTTTTTTATATAACCCTTTTCTTCTAATTGTACTAAATGAAAATGAATAGTGGCAGGGGATGATAAATGAGCAGCTTCTCCTATTTCTCTTACAGTAGGTGGATAACCATTTTTTGCAAACAACTTTTTAATTGTTTGTAGAATAAATTCTTGCTTTATTGTTAATTTTTCCATTTAGACCTCCTCTATAATTTAAGTTTATCATTCTATTTTATTGATGTCAAACAAATGTTTTAAAACAATATTATTTTTTATTTCTATGTAAAATAATTGTGTGATATACTAAATATGGTGATTAAAATGAAGAAAATTATTTTAGTAGATGGTAATAATTTACTTTTTAGAAGTTTTTATGCTACTGCTTATAAAGGAGTTATTATGAGAAATTCTAAAGGATTTCCAACTAATGCTTTATATGGCTTTATTAATATGATGCATAAAACTATTGAAGAAGAAAAACCAGAATATATTTTAGTAGCTTTTGATCGTGGAAAAACATTTCGTCACGATAAGTATGAGGAATATAAAGCTGGTCGTGCAGCTATGCCAGAAGACTTAGGATTACAATTTCCTAAAGCAAAAGAAGTTCTTGATGCAATGGGTATAAAACATTTTGATATTAATAACTACGAAGCAGATGATATTATTGGAACACTTGCGAGAATTGTAGATGAAGAAGATCAATTTATCGCAACTATTGTTAGTAGTGATAAAGATTTACTTCAGTTAATCAGTGATGAAGTAACAGTAAAATTATTAAAAACAAGTGGCTATATTATGATGGATAAAAATGAGTTTAAGGCTACTTATAAAACAGATCCTATCAGAATGATAGATCTAAAAGCTCTTATGGGAGATGCTTCTGATAATATTCCAGGAGTAAAGGGAATAGGTGAGAAAACCGCAATCACATTAATTGAAAAATATGGAAGTCTTGATGGTGTGTATGAACATTTAGATGAAATATCTCCAAAACTTCGAGAAAAATTAATGAATGATAAAGATAATGCTTATATGAGTTATGATATCGCTACAATCTATAAAAAAGTACCCCTAGATTTTACTCTAGAAGATTGCAAATATAAAGGCTTTGATTCTACTAAATTTAAAAGTATCTTAGAAGAATTAGAATTTAATTCGTTAATTAGAAAAATAAATTTTGAAAATACTGATGAAAATAAAGAATTAAAAAAAGAAGATAATTTGATTATTGAAGATATAGAAAATTTTCAAGAAAAAGATTTTTCATTTTATCTTGAAACCAGAGGATCAATTTATAGTAAAAGTGAAATACTTGGAGTAGGTATTTATGATGGAGAAAAAGCATATTTTATTGAAAAAGATAATTTAAAAAAATATGATAATATATTTTCTTCTAATATTAATAAATATACTTATGATTTAAAAAAAGATATCGTAGTATTAAATAACTTAGATATAAAAATTAATAATTGTTTATACGACGCTATGATTGGAATGTATTTACTTGATTATACTGTTAAAGATGATATTAGTTTTGTCTCTCATACTTTTAATTATAATTTACCATTATATGAAGATACATATGGTACTGATAAAAGACCAAAAGAAGTTGATACTGCTACTTTAAAAGATATTTGTTGTAGAAAAGCTAAGTTTATCTATGAAACAAGAGATAGAGTATTAACTGAATTAAAGGAAAATGAAGAAGAAGATTTATTTAATAATATTGAAATGCCTCTTACTTGGGTACTAGCTGATATGGAAATAACAGGTATAAAAGTAGATAAAAACTATTTAAAAGAAATAGAGACTAATCTTAAAATAAAGATGGATGATTTAGAACAAGAAATCTATGATGATGCCGGTGTAAAATTTAATATTATGAGTCCTAGTCAACTAGGAAAAGTCTTATTTGAAACTTTAAAAATTAAATATCCTAAAAAAGTAAAAGATAATAAATATTCTACTAGTAAAGACATTCTAGATAAAATTATATACGCTCATCCAATAGTACCTAAAATACTTGAATATAGAACACTTGCTAAATTATATACAAATTACGCTGTTGGTTTACAAGAAGAAGTAAGAGAAGATGGTAGAATTCATACTATATTTACACAAACTCTAACTCGTACAGGAAGATTATCTAGTATAAGTCCTAATTTACAGAATATTCCAGCTAGACAAGATTTTTCTAAATTAATTAGGAAAGCATTTATTCCAGATGAAGATTCTGTTTTAATGTCAAGTGATTATTCACAAGTGGAATTACGTGTATTTGCTTCTATGTCAGGAGAAGAAAATTTAATTAAAGCTTTTAATGAAGGCAAAGATATTCATGCCAAGACTGCTTCTGAAATATTCCATGTACCAATTGATGCAGTAACAAAAGACATGCGTAGACAAGCAAAAGCTGTTAATTTTGGTATTTTGTATGGTATAAGCAGTTTTGGTTTATCAGAGGATTTAGGAATAGATATGAAAGAAGCTAAAGAGTTTATTGATAACTATTTAAAGACATTCCCAGGAATTCAAGAATATATGGAAAAAGAAAAAGAAGAAGCTTATAAAAACGGTTATGTTAAAACACTAATGAATAGAAAAAGAGTAGTGGAAGAATTAAAAAGTAAAAATTATATGATAAGAAGTAGTGGAGAGAGAATGGCTCTTAATACTCCAATTCAAGGAACTGCTGCTGACATATTAAAAAAAGCTATGGTAGAAATTTATACTGAATTTAAAAAACGTAATTTAAAAAGTAAAATGCTAATACAAGTACATGATGAACTTGTCTTCAATGTCTTAAACACTGAGTTAGAAGAAGTAAAAACAATAGTTAGAAATATAATGGAAAATACTTTTAAATTAAAAGTGCCTTTAAAAGTAGATATTGAAGTTGGTTCAAATTGGTATGAAGCAAAATAAAAGGAAGTGAAAGTATGCCTGAAAAACCAGAAGTAATGTGTGTTGCTAAAAATTTAAATACTAGAC
>OMUM01000077.1 GCA_900314225.1 uncultured bacterium
TTAGGTGGTGATTTAATGCTAGATGTTGCTTTGAAGTTACTTAAGGAGTTAACAAGTAATGGATATAAAGCATATATAATTGGTGGCTTTGTAAGAGATTATTTATTAGATATAGAATCAAATGATATAGATATTACTACAAATGCTACTCCTAAGGAAATCAAAGAAATATTTACTGATAGTTGTTTACCAACTGAGGACTATGGTTCAGTTACAGTTATTTTAAAGGGAATTAGATTTGAAATTACTACTTTTAGAAAAGAAATAGGTTATATTAATAATAGAAGACCAGCTGAGGTTAAATATATTGATGATTTGTATCTGGATCTTTTAAGAAGAGATTTTGTTATTAATACAATTTGTATGGATGAAAATGGTGAAATTGTTGATTATTTAAATGGAGTTGATGATCTTAATAAGAAGATAATTAGGACAGTTGGTGATGCTGAAAAGAGTTTTACTGATGATGCTTTAAGGATACTTAGAGCTATTAGGTTTGCTACTATTCTTGATTTTAAATTAAGTGATGAAGTAATTAGTGCTATTAAAAATACAAAGCATTTGTTAAGAAATTTAAGTTATTATAGAAAGAAAAATGAGCTAGATAAGATATTTACTAGTCCTAATATGAAAATTGGTGTAAAGTTATTATTGGATTTAGAATTAGATAAAGATTTAGAGCTAGATAATTTATATAAATTATTAGATACTAATACTACTAGTCTAATTGGTATATGGAGTATTTTAGATGTTAGTTTTAAATATCCGTTTAATAAGAATGAAAAGGATTTAATTAAGAAAATTAATATTGTGCTTCTTTTAAACAATATGGATCCAATGGCATTATATATGTATGGATTATATGTTAATAGGGTTGCTGGTGAAATTAAAGGCCTTGATATTAAAAAAATAACAGAAAGTTATGCAAATTTAGTAATCAAAAGCAGAAAAGATATTAATATTTCTGCTCAAGATATAATTAGTTTATTGAAAAGAAAACCTGGTAGTTATATTAATGATATTTATGATGACATTGAAAGAGAAATTTTGTACCATAGACTTTTAAATGAGAAGAGTAATATATTGAATTATGTTTTAAAAAATTATAAATAGGAGGTTGACTATGAAAAGGAGATTTACATTTTTAATAATTATTTTATGTGGTTTATTTTTTAATGTTAATGCAACTGAATATAAAACATCTACTTTAATTCCAATTAAAGATGTTGCAACTATTAAAACGAGTTACTTTGATTATAATGATATTAGTTATGGTAATGTTGATAGTAATGGGTATACTTTATTTAATTTTTCTTCTATTACTAACAATAGTGGAAGTAAAAAGCCAGTTTATGTTTCAATTGATATTTTACTTTTTGATGAAAATAAAAAGAATATTGGTTATGTTACTTATTGTTCAAAGAGTGATTTAGATAGTAATTATACTGGTTATACTTTAAAAAGAGATGAGTCATCTCCTTATAGTATACAACTATTAAAAAAATATTTTATAGATGGAAAAGGTGTTCAAGATATTCAATATTATAGCATTTTGGATGATAATAAAGATTGTCGAAATGGTGGCTATAATAAGTATGCAGGTTTAACATTGGAAGAAATTACTACTAATAAATTATCCGATGATTATAAACCTATTGATAACAATCCTTTCAGTAAATTAAACTTGCCTGATGAGTTTAATATTTCTCCAAAAATAATTGCTGTTGCTACTTCTATTACATTTTTAGTTATAATTACATTATTTTTTGTAGTTGGTTTTATATTAAATCTTCTATATAAGAAAATGTTTTTTGATGGTACATTTTTAGCTTATTTACCAATAACTAATATTTATATTACTATTAAATTGGCTTTTGGTAAGATTATTGCTTCTATATATATTATATTATTTTTGTGTTCTATGTATTTATTTTATAGAGGCTTGACATTGTTAATGATTATATTATTATTTGTTTTTATATTTGCTTTTTTACTTGATATAGTAAAGTTGATTACCAAGAAATATAATTTATTATATTTTGATCCTGAAAAAGGTGATATAAATTCTTTTAAAGGTTTTAATAAGAAAGTTGTAAATGATGGTAATACTTCAATTTCTGTAAATAGAGATACTAGTTTACTTAATAATAATACAAGCTTGATTGACGAAAATGATAAGCCACTTAATTTAAATTATGGTAATAATGATAATAGAACTAATGAAAATAACACTAATGCTGAAAATAATAAAGATAATGATTCTGACTTGTCTAAGATGTTTAGGTAAGTCTTTTCTTAAATATTAGTTAGTGATATTATATTTAGTTATGGAGTTGATTATATGAATAATTTAATTGATATATTTAAAGATGGTAGTATTACAGTACCTATTTATATGCTTAAAAATTATAAGAAATTAAAATTAGAGATTAATGAATTTATATTTTTAATTTATCTTTATAATAAAGGGAATAATTTTTTGTTTAATCCAGAAAATATTTCTGAAGAATTGAATATTGATGTTAGTAAAGTTATGAATTTAATTGGTATTCTTACTGATAAAGGTTTAATTAGAGTTGATGTTGTTAAGAATGATAAGGGATATATGGAGGATGTTGTTATTATTGATGATTTTTATAATAAATTATCTTTAATAATGATGGAAAATATAAACGATAAAAAAAATAATAATATAGATAATTCTAGTATTTTTGATATAATTGAGAAAGAATTTGGTAGAACTTTAAGTCCTATTGAGATTGAGATAATAAAGGGATGGCTTGAGAATAATTTTAGTGAAGAGTTAATTAAAGAGGCTTTAAAAGAGGCAACTTTTAATGGTGTATCTAATTTGAGATATATTGACAAGATTTTATATGAATGGTCGAAGAAAGGTATTAAGAGTGCTAGTGATGTTGAAAATAATCGAAAATTGAGAAATGAAAAAAAAGATAAGGAAGAAGATAATATAGATTTAGATACTTTAGAATGGAATTGGTTTGATGGTGATGAATAGTAATGTTAAATTGATAGGAGATTATCTTGATAAATTATTTCCTAATCCTAAAACTGAACTTAATTTTAATTGTGATTATGAACTGTTAATTGCTGTTATGTTGAGTGCACAAACAACTGATAAGAGGGTAAATGAGGTTACGAGGGTATTGTTTAGTAAATATACATTAAAAGCGTTAAGCGAGGCGGATACAAGTGATTTAGAGAGGATTCTTCGACCATTAGGATCTTTTAGGAAGAAGGCTCTTTATACTAAGAGTATTGCTAAAATATTAATTGATGAATATGATGGTATTGTTCCAGTAGATAAGGAAGTACTTATTAAATTTCCTGGTGTTGGTAAAAAGACTGCTAATGTATTTCTAAGTGAATTCTATGGTTACCCTGCTATTGCGGTTGATACTCATGTTGAAAGAGTTGCTAAAAGACTTAAATTGGCTTATATGAAAGATGATGTTTTAGTTGTAGAGAAAAAGTTAGAAAAGAAATTTCCTAAGAATGAATGGAGCAGAAGACATTTGCAATTTTTATTATTTGGCAGATATTATTGTAAGGCTATTAAACCTGAGTGTAAAAATTGTAATTTAAAAGATATATGTAGAAATTA
>OMUM01000074.1 GCA_900314225.1 uncultured bacterium
AAATAAAATCTATGAAGTTAAATATCTAATTCCCATCAATAATTTTCCAAGGACATATCACGTGGAGAGCATATCGGTACTTGAGAGAAAAAACGTTGAAAAATAATGGTTTTGCAATAAATGAAAATTACAATAATTGAATGTATTTAGTAAAAGTTATAAAAAATCTAATTAACCATGTCCTAGGAAAATATGTTTCCCAGTTCTAGGTTATGGTTGTAGCAAATATAAATTTAGTGATATGACGAGTACTTAAGTAAATAACAAATTATCATATAAGAGTACTCGCGAAATATACATGTGATATAGTGAATAGTGAGGTGTAATTAATGCAAAAAGAAAAGAAAATTGATTTTAATAGCATTAAAGAAAATGCTATGAATTTCTCAAAAGAAAAATATGGAGAAGCAAAAAAATTTACTACTAATGTTGCCGTACCAAAAATAAAGGATAGTACTATTTCGGCAAAAGAATCCATTTCAAATTCTATATCTAAAGTATCTAATAAAGTAAAAACGACAATTACAGAAGATCAAATGCAGGATATATTAAATACCTTATATATAAAATCGGTAGATGGCATTCCAAAAGTAAGTTTACCGGTTGATGATTTAGTTGAAGACTATTTATCAAAGAATGATGATATAGAGAAGGCAGTAAAATCACTAATTAATAATTCAACTGTGAAATGCGGAACATCAGGATTTTTAACATCGTTTGGAGGTTTTGCAACTATGATAGCAACATTACCTGCTAATGTTACAAGTGTAATGTATGTTCAATTAAGAATGTGTTGTGCTATTGCTAAAATGGGAGGATATGATATCCATTCAGATCAAGTTCAAACATTAATATATGCATGCTTAACTGGCTCAGCTGCTGCTGATGTTTTAAAAAGTTCAGGAGTTAAATTTGTTAATAAGTTTGGAGCTGTTGCAGTTAAAAGAATACCTTTTGAAACTATTAAGAAAATTAACCAAAAAGTTGGTGGAAGATTCATTACCAAGTTTGGTGAAACAGGAATTATAAATTTAGGGAAAGTTGTTCCTGTTGTAGGAGGATTTGTTGGTGGAGGAATTGATGTTGCAAGTACAAGAATTATAGGTAAAAATGCTTATAAAATATTTGTAAAAGGTGAAATGCCAACAAAAGAAGAAATAGAAGATACAATTATTAAAGAAGCAGATTATGAAGAATTGGATGATATTGACACAAAAACTTTAAAAGAAGCTATAATAGAAAAGCAATCTTAATATTAAGTATTTTATGAGATGAAAAAAGCTGCTTTGTTCAATTGATTTAATAGAAAAAATATGATAAGTTGAAAATGTATTAATTATCTTGCCGTGAGTTAATATGACAATTTGGACGCTAAGGTTCTAATTCTTTAAGGCAAGGAAGAATTATTGCATGCTGCGGGATATCCCTTTCAATAGGATGAAGGGGATATCCTTTTTTATTCTAAAGAAGGAGGCTCAATTATGAATGAAATAGCAGAAAAAGATGTTATAAACATCGAAAACATGATTTATGAAATTGATGGAAAGGAGGTAATGTTAGATACTGATTTAGCAAAACTATATAATGTTGAAACAAAAAGAATCAATGAAGCAGTAAAAAACAATCCAGAAAAATTTCCAGATAGATATTTATTTAGAATCACTGATAAAGAATATAATTCTTTGAAGTCGAAAATTTCGACTTCAAAAGGTGGTTCTAGAAAAGGACATACGGCATTTGTTGAACAAGGTGTATATATGCTCGCAACAATCTTAAAGTCAGATGTTGCTACTGAAGTTAGTATTAGGATAATGGATACATTTGTTAGAATGAGACATTATATTAAATACAATGATCAATTATTACCACATAAATATTTACTTTTAGAAGAAAAAGTAGATAATAATACAAAGAGAATAGATGAACTTTTTGATAAATTCAATCCAAAAGTAATTACTAAAAACTCCATATTTTTTCATAATGATATTTATGATGCATATTCTGTACTATTAGAAATATTCGACATAGCTAAAGAAGAAATAATAATTATTGATAACTATATGGGAAAAGTATTGTTAGATGAACTTAGAAATATTAATAAAAAAATAATAATAATCTCATCAAATATAAACTATACTTTAAAGGAAAAATATTTAAAACAATATAATAATATTAAATTTATAAATAACGAATCATATCACGATAGATTTATAATTATAGATAGAAAAAGAGTGTTTCACTGTGGAGCATCATTTAAAGATCTAGGTAAAAAATGTTTTGCAATAAATGAAATAGAAAATAAAATAGAAAGAGAAAAATTAGTAAACGATGTTATTAAGAATTGCAGTATAGATAATTAGTAATATTTATGATACTATTTTATGTAAAACATTTTAGTAATAAATATATAATAATAGCAACATATATGACATTATCTTCACCCTAGAACATGCTAGTTTTAGGAGTTTAAGAACATGTTCTATTGACCTAGAACAAGGTTCAACGATATGTTCTTGGTCCCAGGACATGGCACGTGGAGTGCATATCGGTACTTGAACAAAGAAACGTTGAAAAATAAGAGTTTTGAAAAGTATATAAAATATTGAAATAATCTGTTTTTATTCTAAGAATGATCCTTATGTTAAATATGAGGCAGAAAAAGAAGTTATAAACATCGAAAATATGATTTATGAAATTGATGGAAAGAAGGTTATGTTAGATTCTGATCTGGCTAAATTATACAATGTTGAAACAAAAAGAATCAATGAAGCAGTAAAAAACAATCCAGAAAAATTTC
>OMUM01000072.1 GCA_900314225.1 uncultured bacterium
AATCAAATCTCTTTTTAAAATACTTATATAAATGATAAAATCCTGTAAAAATAATCCAAACTAAAAATAAAAAATTACTAATTTGTATTAAAGATAATATAGTATCATTCTTATATAAATTTACCTTATCTAACAAATCAACACCATCATATGTAGCAAGGACCATAAATGACATAAATAAAAAGTAAATTATACTAAAAAATAAATAATTAAATATTTTCTTAAAATAACTAATCCTATTAGAAAACAAAGTATATAAAATCATTATTGTAATAAAAACAATTATAAAAAAATATGCAATAGTTGAAGGAAAATAAATATAATTTAAAATAACTTTTACAAAAGAATTAATACTTGTTTGAACATAAGCTCCATAGCAAATAACAATACCAATAATAAAACCAATATAAATACCTATTGCTATCATCTGAATGTAATGATTATTACTTTTTAAATTAAAAACTAATATAAAAAAAAGAAGTAAAGTTATAATTAACATTTCAATAGAAAGATAAGAAGAAAACATGTATTTAAAAACATTTATAAACTTATCAATCAAAGACAAAGTCATAATAACACCCTCTTATTAAACTTTATTAAACACGTTCAGCAATATAAATAGTTTGTGAATAATCATTATTTTTTGTGCAAGTAATCATAGTAAGTGTAGTTTTAGAATGATCTCTAATAATTCTTGCTAATCCAGTTTTAGGGATATTATAGATATTCACAATATTATACTTATATTTTACTCCATTATAAGTAACATATGCGACATCACCAACATTTAACCTATATAAGTAAGCAAAAAAAGAAATATAAGCATCACCTGAATGAGCCATTAATATTAAATTACCACCAACTACATCAGGTAAGTTAGAACCATCAACTAGCGTCACATTATATTGTATATTGTTATACTTTGAATCAGTATTATAAAATCCTCTCTTTAGACCTATCTTTGGAATTTCCAAAACTCCTAAGTACTTACTATAATCGACTTCATAATTCTTATTACTACTATTATCAGTATCTTCACTTACAGTTACGTTATTAGCAACAGGTACATCAGAAGCAACTTTATTTTCTTTTCCTGTATTTTTATCAACATCCATCATGGAAATTTTCATATCTGAAAATACTTCTTCACGCATTTTTAAAAAATAATTCCAAGATATGATAATAACACCAATAAAAACTAATAAAGAGCCAATAAGTAATATATGGCTCTTTTTTATTTTATTATTTATCTTGAACTGGTTTAGCATTTGCATAAACAATACCAACGCCACATAGCAATACAATTAAACCAATAAAGTATACTGTTTGAGCTGTACTCATTCCTGTGTTAGGTACACCAACAATTTCAATAGAATCACCAGATACTTTATCAATAGTTTTTCCTGTAACAGTAATGACCTTTTGATTAGCTCCAGAAGAATAAATGCTACCATCTAAAGAATTAAAATGTCCTTTAACCTGTACAGTCAAATTCTGAGACTTCTCCGTAACTTTATCAGCAGGTACTCTTATATAAAATTTAGTTCCTTTAGATAAATTTGTCAAATTATCAATTTTTTTACCTTCTTCATCGACAACAATTGCTGAACTATCAAATCCATCAACTTCTACATCATAACCAATTAATGAACTTTCAGTAGATGAAGTAACATTTACAATTGGAGTTTGATAATACTTTCCACCATCAACTTTAGAAATATCAGTTCCATCAAATTTTACAGATAAATCCTTATTTGAACTTGCTGTTTTTGCAGCATCAACCAAAGGTCTAATATCTCTTTCAAAATCAACAGTACTTGAAGCTTCATCTTCTCCACTTACAAGTAACTGAAGGCTCTTTCCATTTTTAATTACATTTAATTCTTCTTGAGATAATACATTATTAGCATTACTTGAAGCCGTTTCATTTAAATATACCCAGATAGCTGTCTGATAAATATATACATGTTTAATATATTCATCCATATCAGAATCAGCATTTGAAATTTTAATAGAACTTAAATCAGTAATATTACCAACACTAGAATCACCAGCTTCATTTAACAAATACAATAATCCAACATCATTATTTTCACTTTCAAATTGATATTTAGCAGTTTGAGGAATGCCAACTTTATGTTCAATACAATAAGCAGTATAATATCTACCACTAGTATCCCATTGAGCAAACATAATTGGAACAGTATATCCAGTAATTACCATTCCGTCCGATCCACTAACAACAATATTAGATTCGCCACTAGGATTAACAAATTCTAAAAAATTAAATTCATTAATATTATTTGTATCAGTTGGCATAGCATAACTTGTTTGCCTAAATCCAAATGACACAAGTGACACAATAGCAAAAGCAGCAACAACAAAAGATAAAACAACTGATGCATCAAATTTAGATTTTTTCTTATTCTTATTTTCTTCTAAATATATTTTTTCCATTCATTTCACCCTACCTTATATAAATATTATATCATAATTTAATTAAAATCAAATACTTTTTAAACAATTTTGAACATATCGTCAACATTATAATCAGGAATTGACTTATTATAATAAATAGTTGCTAAAACATCACCTTTTTTTACACTATCACCAACTAATTTTTTTAGTTCAACACCAACAGTATAATCAATCTTATCATTAATAGAAATTTTACCAGCACCTAAAGCAAGAGATAATTTACCAACCTCTAAAGCATTTATTTCGCTAATTTTACCTGTTTTTAAAGCTTTTATGTTTTTACTTTTCTCACTTACCTTAATAGAATCGATATCTCCACCTTGATATTTTACTAATTCTACAAATTTATTATATGCACTTCCATCTTCAAGAACATTCTTTACTTTTTTCCTAGCTTCATCTAAAGTAATTTCTAGTCCCATACTTACCATATTACTTGCTAATTCATAACATAAATTTACAAAATTATTTTCTTTTTCTTGATTTTTTAATACTGCTATAGCTTCATTTACCTCTAAACTATTCCCTACGGCAAAACCTAGTGGCGTATCCATATCACTTATAATACATCTAACTTCTTTTCCATAAAATTCACCAATTTTAATCATCAATTCTTTTAGTTTTAAAGCATCAGCTTCAGTTTGCAATAAAGCACCATTTCCAACTTTAATATCTATAAGTATTTTATCAGCTCCACCAGCAATTTTTTTACTCATAATACTAGAAGCAATTAAAGGAATTGAAGAAACAGTTGCCGTAACATCTCTTAGAGCATAAATCACCTTATCAATTGGTACTAAATCAGCAGTTTGTCCAGTAACTACAATATTAATATCATGTACTTGTTTAATTATTTCTTCATCACTTAAATCAACTCTATATCCTTTAATACTTTCTAATTTATCAATTGTACCACCAGTATATCCAAGTCCTCTTCCACTCATCTTTATAACAGGAACACCACATGCAGCAACAATAGGAGCAATTACCAAAGTAGTCTTATCACCAATCCCACCAGTAGAATGTTTATCAACTTTTATACCTGGTATATCGCTAAAATCTAAGACATCACCACTATCTATAAATATCTTAGTCAAAGAAAAAATCTCTTCGTCTGTCATTCCATTAATACATATTGCCATAAGTAAACTAGACATCTGATAATCAGGAATATCACCATTCAAATAGCCGTTAAAGAAATAATCTAATTCTTTATAACTTAACTCCTCGCCTAATCTTTTTTTATTAATAATATCTAATATCACTCTAACATCCTCCTAAATATATCTGAATCTCTTTTAATATAGCCACATGCTTCATATAATTTATGAGCACTTCTTCTAAAAGTACTACAAGTTAACTGTAAATAAACTGCCTTTTCTCTTCTAGCAATCATTTCTGCCTGCAACATCATTTTTCTACCAATACCAATATTTCTATATTTAGATAAAACACATACATAATCTACTGAATAATAATATCTATTTAATATTGGATTTAATATTTTAGTAAGTAATAAATATCCACACACTTCTCCATCAATACAAGCTACAATTTCAACCATATTATCATAATGAAAATTATCTTTTCTAATATTAAATGATTCACTAAGAATATTATTAACTGAATTTAAATCTTTATTCTCATATAATCTAACTTCTACCATTTAATCACCTATTTTAAGAGAATTATATCAAAAAAAATATATAAAAACAACTAATCAAGTATGCAAATATTAATATAAAAACCTAGTTCAGCATAGAACTAAACTAGGTATAAATATAATTAATGTTGATAATTTCATTTACTAATTTGCCTTATCTTCCTTCTTGCTTGACAAAAAAGTTATTTTCTCACATATAATTTCCATTATATTCTCATTTTTACCATCTTTTTCAATTATTCTAGATTGAATTCTTCCTTTTACACCGACAATATCACCTTTATGGCAATATTCACTAGTATTTTCAGCTATTGTATCAAAAGCAATACAATCAACAAAATCAGTATCATAAATTCCTTCACTATTTTTAAAGCTTCTTGGAATTGCTAGAGATACAGTAGCAACCTTAAATCCTTTATTAGACTTATTAACTGAAATATTTCTAGTTAATCGACCAACTAAAACAACTTGATTAAGCATAAATCACCTCCTTGGTTTGTTAATATATATTAAATAAAAATAAACTACAAATCACAGAAATAAAAAAATAGTAAATCTATCTAACTATAAAAAAAGAAATCTTCCTAATAGAAAATTCCTTTTTTTACCAAAATATATTCAAATATACAAGTTCATAACAAATTTATTTTTTATATATCTTTCCTTTTTCATGACTATAAAAATAAGTTTTTAGTAGTTCCATATTATCAATATCACTTTTAATCTTTTGCCTATGTAAATATCTACTTCTAGTTGATCTATTTTCTAAATTAAATAAATTTAATCTATCAACGAAGAATTTTTTTGAATTATACATATATTGTTTCAAAACAGCAGGTGTCAAATTTTCTGAACGTTCACTACCAAAAATATCTTCCATATTAAGTTTTTCAATAACATAACAAGGACCGCTTTCAACATTACCAGAAACTAACTTTAAAATACTACCATAATCTTCACCATCTAAAGTTGTATTACTATAATTTGTCCTATCATAAATAGGCAATTCTTCAGTTGGATCAAATATATTAATATAAGCTCCATTTATTTTAACTAAAAAAGCATAAGCATCTATAGGAGCATCAACCTCTGCTCCACCTAATCCATTTTTATAATCAGCATCAAAATATTTTATTTTTGCAAGTTTAATATTTTTTGCTTTTAATTTTCTATCTTCAATCACGATTATTCAACTCTCCTAACATACTATTAATTGCTTTATAAGGTAGTAGGGCACAATTTTTTCTATTTGGTTGTTTTGAAATAGAATCATATACAACTAATTCACTTAATAATTCTTTATCATAGTCTTTTTCTTCAATCATATTTTTATAATTAATAAGAATTTTTTTAGCATCATCTACACTCTTACCAATCAAGCTTCTAATCATAATTGAAGTAGCTGATGTACTAATAGCACAAGCTTCACCATCAAACCTAATATCTTTAATAATATTATTTTCAATTTTCATCATAAAAGACAAATCATCTATACAACTTTCACTACTAGTTCTAGTTTTTAAATAACCATCATCATTTATTAAACCCTTATTCATTGGATCAATATAATTATCCATAATTATTTCTCTTCTTAAATCATTATCCAAAAAAACATCCCCTTATAAAACAACTTTAAATATATCTTTACTATTTTTAAGTGCAGATACTAATCTATCAACATCATCAAAATTATTATAAAAATACATACTAACTCTTACTGTGTTCTTTATCTTAATTTCATCTTTTAACTCCTTGGCACAGTGATTTCCCGCTCTAACATAAATATTAAAACTATTTAAATAAATTGATGCATCTTGAGCAAAAACTCCATCAATATTAAATGCAAATATACCACTATTACTACTAGTATTATAAACAATAACATTAGGAATATCTTTTACTTTGTCAAGTAAATATTTTTTTAATTCCATCTCATGATTATGAATATTATCCATACCAATATTCATTAAATATTTAATTGCTTCACCCAATCCAATAACTTCAGCAATCGGTGTAGTTCCTGCTTCAAATCTTGTTGGAATACTCTTTAATTCGTAATCGCCATTTTCTTCAAAATAGCTATTCATTCCACCACCATAACACAAAGGATCCATTTCTTCAAGGAGTTCATATCGACCAACCAAAATTCCGACTCCAGTTGGACCACACATCTTATGTCCTGAAAAACTTAAAAAATCCATGTTGCATTTTTTAAAATCAACCCTCATATGTGGAACACTTTGAGCACCATCAACATTAAATAAAATATTATTCTCATGGCAATACTTTCCAATGCTATAAACATCTCTTACATCACCTATTACATTAGTAATTTGAGCTAAACTAATTACTCTAGTCTTTGAAGTAACACATTTCTTTATATTTTCCAAAGTAAGCTCATAATTTTTATCTAGAGGAACATATTTAATAACAATACCAATTTGTTTACTAAGTACAATCCAAGGTAATATATTAGAAGCATGTTCTGCTTTATTTAGCAAAACCTCATCTCCAGCCTTTAGATGCTTTTTCATATAACCAAAAACAACCATATTAAGTGACTGTGTAGCTCCACTTGTATAAATAACTTCACGAGAATCACAATTGACAAAGCTAGAAACTATATTTCTAACATTATCATATAACTTATTTGTAATAATAGCAGCATCATAATCACCTCTGTGAATATTTGATGTATGATTACTCATATAATCAACAACAGAATCAATGACAGATTTAGGTTTTAATGTAGTTGCTCCATTATCAAAAAAAACAATATTATTTTTTAGCATTGGGAAATCATCCCTATTCATATTTTCACCTCCAAAGTATCTATTTTATATTATTCAAAAGTACTTTATAAAATTATAAATTTTAGTACTTTTGGAGAAACAACTTTATTCTATCATAAAAAACAAAAAATAACAAAAAAGTAAATAGCTATAACCATTTACTTCAAAAATTATTATTTATAAGCTTAAGCAACTCTTCTACTATAAATTGAATCATCATAAGAATAACTAGATTCCCCATTGTATCTTCTTCTAGTATAATTCTTATCATTATATTGATAAGAATCATCATGTAGCAAGGTTTGAGCATCACGTAATACCTTAGCAAGTTCATCTTTTCCCTCTAATTGAGGTCTCATGATAGAAATTTCTCTATTTTGTGATTCAATAATACTATTTTGATCATGAACTTTGCTTTCTAATATTTGACATCTTGTTTCATACTTTGTAATAGAATTTTCAGCTAATCTTAATCTACTAGATAAACTTCTAACCATCTCAGACTGTTCTTCTAAACGTGTTGTAGCATCTTTTCTTGCTAATTCAGATTGCTTCAAAGAACTTCTATATTTATCAATTAAATTTTTCTGTTGCCTAATTTGATTCATCAATTCAGTCATTGATTTAGCAACGTCCTCAATAATATTAGAAGACTCATCTGTTTTTTTATTAACAGGTAAATCAAAATAATCATCAGTCATATCAATTTTATCTGCTTTTACCTCAGAATCTTTTAGTAAATCATCAGAAATATCAGATGTATCAAAAGAATTTAATTTATCATTATAATTATCTAAATTAGAATCAGTCACTTCATCATGAATATCCAATACATTATCAGATAATTGATTATTATTAAATAAATCCTTTTTTACAACCTTATCTTGAGTAGAGTCGTCTTTTTCTTCTGCTGGAGCAACATCACTAGATTTAGTTGTATTAGTACTTTCTTGTACTTCTTCAACATTCTCTTCATGAGAAGCAACTTCTTGAGTTATCGATGAAGTTGGTTCTTTGCTAGTATCTTTTGGAATAAATTCTTCTTCTGTTACCTTATTAACTAAAGTTTCCGAATTAGTCTTAGTCTCTTCATCAATTGCATCTTCCCGACTATTAGAATCATCTTTTTCTTCTATTGGAGCAACATCACTAGATTCAGTTGTATTAGTACTTTCTTGTACTTCTTCAACACTCTCTTCATGAGAAGCAACTTCTTGAGTTACTGGTGAATTTAGTTCTTTGCTAGTATCTTTCGGAATAAATTCTTCTTCTACTACTTTATTAGCTAAATTTTCCAAATTAGACTTAGTTTCTTCATTAATTGCATCGTCTCCATCTTGAACAATAGGTAAAGATGAAATTTCATTATTAGCCGTTTCTTTTAAACCTTCTTCCTTTACTTCAGTAACATTTCCCTGTTCACTAGATTGTGCAACTACATTTTCAGTTGAAAGAGATTCAATAGGTTTATTAACAATACTTTCATCTTTTTTTACATTAACCGCATCATTTGATTCACTAGATAAAGCATTCTCTACCACATCCTGTGGAATTGTAGATTCAGTAACATCAATTGCATTATTATCACTTTGTTGATTGTTTATTGGTAAAATAGAATATTCAACAATCTGACTATCAACATCATTCTTGCTCATATATATTTTACCAGTACTTCCATCTACTACAATAAAACTATAATATCCTTCAACCAAAGGTTTTCCATTTAAATCACAAATATACGCTTCAGAAAATAAATCATTAAAAACGTATCTAGCATTACTACTAATAACTTTAGACAACTTATCTTTTATAGCAGCTGGAGTTGAAACTAATTTAGTAGCGGCAGTTGGATCATTTCTCAAATTAATTATACTCTTTACATTTTCACTTACAGGAACACTCTTTTCAACAATCAAAACGCCATTACTTATAAGCTTAATCATCTTATTATCAAAAGGAATAAGCTCTTTACCATTTTCATCCACTAAACCTATTCTACTTGGCTTAATACTTTTATCAATTGCTTCTATTAATTCTGTTGATCCAATTCTTGCATTATTAGCTAATACAGTATCATCTAAGAAATAATATACTTTTCCAGAATCAGTAGTTCCATAAACTACTTGATAATCATCTCTTCCTTTATATTTTACTTGTCCAACTTGTATCTTCATAAATACACCACCTAATTATTCACTCATCTACTATAATCTATTAAATAATATATCACAAATAAACTATCAAAACAATATATAAAAATAATTTTATGATTTACAATAATCCTCATAATAAGATAAAATAATTATGGTGATTATATGAATACAAAAAATAAATTAATATTTGGTCAAGCTTCACTACTATTAATACTTATAATTACATTTGGATTAATAATAATTAATGAAAAAGCTGGAGAAATATTTACTCCAAAAGTAAAAGAAAAAATGGATAACTACTTAGAAGATAACTATGAAAATATAATAAATGAAATAAATAAAAATAAAGTTACCTATAAAAATAGAAAATTTAAAATGAAAATATCATCTAAAAAAAATAAAAATCTTTATTTTTATCTAAATTATAATAAAGGTCAAATAAAAGATACTTATAATTCAGATTACTTAGAAGGGCAATCATTATATAATAATCTAAAAAAATCAATGGAAAGAGATATATTAAAAAGAACAAATACAAAATATGAAGTTGATTTTACAAATAAATTAAACAACTATAATTCAAAAGTTCAAGAAAGAATAATTAATGAAAATAATTTATTAAATTTAAAATTTTATTATTTATCAAATGAATTTGAAGTACAAAAATGGGATTATTTAGCAATTACTAATGAAATTATAAATAAACTTAATATATTAAAAAACAAAAATATAAATCCAAAATATCTTAATTTTACTATCATTAATGCTAATGATATTACAGAATCAATTACTATATCTAATCTTACATTAGATTTTATAAATGATACACATAATCAAGAAATTATATATACAATTTTAACTAAAGGTAGTCTTACAAATACTAATATTACATATAAATACAATTAAATACCAAGAGATTTCTTGGTATTTTTTAGTAAAATAATGTCCCACCTAAAATAATAGCTAACATTATATACAAAATGATAATTACAAGATAACTATTGTTTTTCTTCTTAGGTTTATTTTCTGGAACACAATTATTCATGTTTAAATCACCTTCCTAAATATATGCACCTAAAATAATGATTAAAAGTATAAACAATACAAGTATTATAGCAGAACCTGTTCCTGATCCACAATTAGTCATATTTTTCCTCCTTTTTATTGCTTTCATGATATTTTATTACAAAATTGAAAATATGTTCTTCTTTATTGCACTAAAATAAATT
>OMUM01000071.1 GCA_900314225.1 uncultured bacterium
TTTCAATCCTGATCAATGGATTTACTAATTACACTTATATGGTACCAAAGTGGCGATAGTGGTTCATTTCATGTTTTAGAGATTGATAAAATCGATAAAACACTTGTTACACAAGTGGAGGGAATAAATCTATTTTGTTCTCTCCTATCTTTGTAACAAGATATAGGGATTTTTAAGGATCACCTTAAACTCACGGGCTATGCCCTAGTGAGATATGGCACACTTATAAAAAAATATGCCAGATTCTATGAAAGGAGTACAAAATGAATGTAGATTATCAAGTGCTCACTTTTAAAAATAAGATTAAAGCCAGAGATATTGGTGGTCTTGGTGTAGAACTAGATCAAAGAAAAGGATCTGGAAATTATGATAAAGAACGTACTCAATATAATAAAGAATATGTTGGCTTAGATAATCATCCTACTCTACTTAGTAAAGTATATGAAACTATCTATACAAGAAATATTCATTTCAATAAAGGAGACAATACTAATCTTTTAAATGGTTGTGTTGTTACAAGTGGTCTAGAGTTTTTTAGAAAGTTAGGACTGCCTATGAAAGATACAGGAAGAGTTCATGTAGAAGGTAATCATATTGGAGAACCTATATTCTGCCCTGATATTAAATCAAGTGAAGACATACCTGAAAAAGTATTAGAGTATTTTGATGAAAGTTATCAATTTTTGTCGAATATTGTCGGAAAAGAAAATGTAGTTTATGCTGGAGTACATTTAGATGAAGATACTCCTCATATGCATTTCTATTGGTTACCTGTTGTTGATCACGTTAAACGAAAAGTATTCGAAACTGATGAACACGGTAAAAGAATAACTAAACAAATATATACTAAAGATAATGTAATTAAAAATGTACCTATTCAAAAGAAAGATGAAAAAGGAAAAGCAGTATTTGAAATTGAGTATGGTAAATTCTTAAACTCAGATGAATTTTGGAAACAACTTGGAGGTAAAGCATCATATGCTAAGATTCAAGATCAATATAATGAGCATATAACTTCAAAAGGTTTTGAATTAGATAGAGGTCAAGTCGGAGCCAATAAACATCACCAAGATAAAGCTGAGCACAAAATAAAAGAATTAAATTATAAAATAGAACAATTAACTGAAGAACTTGAACGAACAAAATCCATGAATGAAATAGAATTAAAAACAAGAAATGAGATAAAAAATCTAGATGAAGATGATATCTTAAATCCTTCTAAAGACATTTTTAAGCGATATAAAGACAAAGATGTGGAAAAACTTAGAGATTATAGTATAGATATAAAAAAAGAGAATATAGCCTCTAAAAACACTATTAAACAAAAGGAAGTTAAGATTGAAAAACTTGAGAATGAAATTAAACAATTCAAGTCTGGTAAATCATATGCCGATAAAGAAAAAGTTATTGCTAATCAAGAAAAAATAATTGCAGAGCAAAAATCTGAAATTGAAGAACAAAAAGGAATCATTGAAAGTCTTAAAGAAGAACTGAGTAATCTAAAACAAAAAATAGACGAAATTAGAAATCTAGCATGGGCAAAACTAAATGAAGCATATTTGGCAATAGCTCACCTACTCGGATTTAAAAATGTTGATAGAGAAAATGTATCTCATTCTGAAATGGAATATTACGCTCAAATTATAAATGATAAACATGAACCTAGACACGAAAAATCAACTAAGGATAGATCTGATGATTATGAATTATGATAAAATAATAAATGAAATCGTTGATTTTTCTGGGAGACATAAAGAAACGGAGGTAAATAAAATAAATGTCTGTTAGAAAAATACCAGAAAATAGAATTACCAAAGATGGTCGTTCATGGGCATTTACTGTCACTGAACATGGCCTTGATGGTAAAAGACATCAGTATCAATCAAAAGCATATATGACTGAAGAAGAAGCTAAAAGAGCTGAACAGGCATATATTAATAAATATAAAGATATTGATGTAAATCCACATATAACATTCTATCAAGCATATTTAAAAGTATATGAGTATAAAAAAGATAAAATTAGAGTTAATACTCTTAAAACTTATAGAGATAGAATTGAATTATTAAAAATATTCTGGGATGTAGAGTTAGTAGATTTAAATGCTGAGTTGTATCAACGATGGAGAAATCAGATAAATAAAACTGATTTATCTGATAGATATAAAACAGATATACAAAAGTTAATTAAAACAATAATTAATTTTGCTGAAAAACAATGGGATTTCAATTTAAGAAAGTTTTATAACAAAATGGAACCTTTTGTTACACCAGGTGCAGTCAAAAAGGAAATGGAAGTATATAAGCCTGACGAATTCTATAAATTCATATCTGTAGTCGATGATATTCAAATGAGATGTTTATACAAATCATTATATTATTGCGGGCTACGTAAAGGTGAAGCTCGAGGTCTTCAATGGAAACATGTAGATTTAGAACATAGAAAAATATATATAAAGCAACAAGTACAAAATGATCCAGAAACAAATAATGATCATAAATGGTATGTGTGTGCTTGTAAAACTCCTAAATCACATCGTATTATTCCAATACCTGAAGATCTTTATCAAGAATTGAGTGAATTTAAAAGACAATTAGTTAAATATAAATCATATAGAGATACATGGTTTGTATTTGGAGATAAAGAACCTATTCATCAACATAAAATGACTGACTGGAAAAATAAATATTGTAAGAAAGCTGGTCTTAAAAGAATCAGACTTCATGATTTTAGACACAGTTGTGTATCTGCACTTATTAATGGTAAGAATCCAGTTACTACAATTACAGCATTAGTTGGACACTCTACTCCAACAGAAACACTAGATACTTATTCTCATATGTTCGAAGAATCGTTAGATGGTGTAACTGATTATTTCGACAAATTATATGAGGAAAATAAGCAAAAAAATTCACCAAATAATGGTGAATAACTGTGCAGTATCTGTGTAGCGGTCGTTACACGGATACGCACAACCCTTATATTATCGAACTTTGAAAGGATTTCGTGCTTATCGCAGGGGGAAATTAATTAACCAGTCCGTAACAATACATCTAAATATAAAACCCTTA
>OMUM01000192.1 GCA_900314225.1 uncultured bacterium
ACTATTATATATTTATCTCTAGTTAAGTTCATATAATCCCTCCAACAAATAAATTATAACATGAAAAAATAGATATATATAAATATCTATTTTAACTATTTAATATATAATTGTACATCATGAATTTTCTTATCATCTTTTAACCTAATATAATTATTTATTTGACTTTTTCCATCTAATTTAAATAATTCTTTATTATCTCTTTTTACTTCAATATTATAAATTGTATCCAAATATTTATATTTTGCTTTAAATCCATCCCAAGCAATAGGAATTTTTGGATTTAATTTTAATTTATCACCATGTTTTTGAATACCAAGAATATTTTCAATTCCTACTTTATAAAACCAACCAGCACTTCCAGTATACCAAGTCCAACCACCATGAGCTGGGAAGAATTCAGATGAATAAATATCTGCTGCAATAACATATGGTTCAACTTGATAAATATCTTCATCTTCTTTTTTACTACTTCTATTTATTGGATTTATCATTTGATAATAACGATAAGCTCTATCATGATAACCAGCTTTTATTAAAGCCATCAAATACCATGAAACAGAATGTGTATATTGCCCTCCATTTTCACGTATACCCTTTGGATAACTCATAATATATCCTGGATTATCTAATGTTTTACTAAAGGCCGGAGTTAAAAGTTTAATTATTTTTTTCTTTTCATCAACTAAATTTTCTTCAACAGAAGTTATTACCTCTTCACGTTCTTTCTTTGGAACAACTCCACTCAATATTGAAAAACTTTGAGATATTAAATCAATCTTACATTCGCTATTTTCGTGAGATCCTAATTTATCACCATTATCAAAATATGCTCTTAAATAATACTCTCCATCCCAAGCTTTCTTATTTAAATTTACTTTTAATTTTTCATTAAATTCATTAAATCTAGAAAGATCGAATTTAGAATCATATTTCTTTATTATTTTAGTAAACATATCAATAGTATTATATAAGAAGAAACCTAGCCAAACACTCTCACCTTTACCTTTTATACCAACTCTATTCATTCCATCATTCCAATCACCACCACCCATTAATGGCAACTTATGATGACCTAATGAGTTCATAGATAAATTAAGTGATTTTAAGCAATGAGCAAATAACGTTTCTTTTTCATCAGAGTAATTAAAAGTAATACCCTTTTCATTTTCATAATCACTTAACTTTTCACCAACAGCATATGGAATTTCTTCATCTAAAATACTATAATCTTCTGTCGTATCAATATAAACAGCCGTTGCATAGACAAGCCATAAGAAATCATCTTTATACCTGCTTCTTAAACCAAAATGATTTTTTTCATGCCACCAATGCAAAACATCACCTTCAGTAAATTGATGAGCTGCATTTACAAGAATTTGATTTCTAGTAATATCTGGTCTAATAAAAGTAATATTCATAGAATCCTGTAATTGATCACGATAACCAAACGCTCCACTTACTTGATAAAATCCTGCCCGAGCAAAAATTCTTGAAGAAATAGTTTGATATAAATACCACCCATTTAATACATAATTAAAACTCTTATCAGGTGTATCAACATGAATTGTATCAAATAAATTATTCCAATACTCTTTTACTTTCTTTAATTCATTTTTACAAGTTTGAATATCAGTATATTTCTTAATTAATTCTAAATTTTCCCTATCACTATAACTACATCCTAATATAAATATCAAAGTCTTTTCTTCTTGAGAAGCTAAATCAATTTCAACACTTATTGATTTAATTAACATTCTATCACTAATAGCAGTCTTAATAGGCAAATCACAAGACATAAAAACATTTACATCACTATAATTAATACTATAAACATTACGCATCTTTAAATAATTATCATTACCTATATATTCAGATAAAATATGACGAGTAGTTTTCTCTTCAAAATTACCAAAAGTTGGATTAATCCAATACTCAATATTTGTCTTGGTAGCCTTATTATTTTTATTCTTTATTTTCATTAAATAAACCTTTATATTATCATTACGTGGAACAAATTCAGTTATTTCATGAGCATAATCATCTGTTTCACTTTCAAATATACTATATCCAAATCCATGAGTACACCTCTCAGGATCAAACTGATTACCATCAAATTTAAAGCCTTCACTTTTATCATTAAGAACCATTTCATTAGTCCATGAAGTAATCTTAAACTCTCCAGAATTATAAGCATAAGTATATCCACAACCATTATTTGTCACAATAGTTCCAAAGTTCTCATTAGCAATTATATTTGACCATGGTGCTGGAGTATTCTTATTATAAATAACATATTCTCTTCCTCTATCTTTAAATCCACCATAACCATTATCAAAAATTAATTTTTCATTTTTCTCATACTTAATATTATCTTCCATTTTAGGAGCAATATATTGTACAGGAGTATTTTCACTTTGAAGATTATCGACAGCTTCTTTTAAACTTATGTGATCCTCAATAACAAATCTAATTCTAGGTACCATATTTAAAAGACTTCTATCTTCCCTAGTTATATTCTCACTATTAATAACAGTAACAGAACCAGGAGTATGATAAAAACTATTTAAAGTATATATTTTATATAATTCTTCATCAATTTCTTTTTTAATTAATTTAGCAGACTCTCCACTTTCATTATTTATAATAATAATATCCACAAAAATTGATTTATTCTTATAATATTCAAATGCTTTAATTATATCCGTAACAAAACTAATATCACTAATATCATTTATTTCAACTAAAATAATAGGTCTATCACCACTTACTCCAAATTTCCATAATCCAGACTGTCCTAACGCGTTTTTTCTTAATAAATCCATTCTTTCCTCATTAACAGACAGCTTAGTTGTTTGATATAGATAATTTAACATAATATTATAAGTACGCATATTTTCGCCATCTATATCCATATTTTTCGTATTAATAACATTCATTAAAGTAGATATTTCGAATTCATTATTAAGTGTCTTCTCACTATTATAATGACTAACAATTTCTTTAATTTGTTCTTCACTTCTACCAAAAGCTCCAAGAATATAAACTGATACAGATTCATTAGCCGGAACAACAACTTTATTTCTAAGTGCCATAATAGGATCCAAATTATCACCAACATAATTTGTTAACTCAGAATCTAATGCAACAGAATTTGATAATGAATTATTTCTACCAATAAAATTCTTTCTTTCTGTTTCATAACTATAGTCATCAATAGGATTTTCAATAATTAAACGAGTTGCAAAATAACTATTTATATCAGAGTCTCCTCTATTTTTTCTTTTAGCAATCAATGTATTAGTTATTTGATCATACTTTGTAGAAATAAACATATTATTAAACACTCTATGTGTTACATCGTCCATATTTTCTGAAATAATTGGTTCAGTATAAGTAGTTAACTCTAATTCTTTATCAACATCATTCTCATTCTTTAAAGTTATCTTTCTAATTTCTGCATGATAATCTTTACATACTACAATTTCTGTTTTAGTTGATATTCCAGAGTCACTCCTTAAAAATTTAATCTTATCTGATGCAAAAACTATTTCATATTTATCAGGTTTAATATTCATAGGAGCATAAGTATTACTCCAAATATATTTTGTTTTAGTATCTTTAATAAACAAAAACAATCCATAATCTTGCTCTGTTACTTTTCGATATCTATTTAATTGTACAGTTCTATATCTAGAAAAACTATCCCCACGATCATTCATAATTAGTGAATATTTTTTATTTGATAGTACAGACATCTCTGGTAAATAAGAAATATAATCAAAAGCTCTAATATCATTTTCTATTTTTTCTTTATTATAATCATACTTCTTATAAGCAGCCATTTTCATATCAATACTTGCCTTAACTTGTACTTTCTCTTTTAAAAGAATTTCAAATGTTCTAATATTAATATCTGAATGAAATAACTCTTGAATAACTCCAGATTTTAAATAATTAGTTATTCCTAAAAGACTCATACCTAGGTGATGTGCAAAATAAGCCCTAACTACTCCCTTATTTTCATAATCATATGATTCATATAAACCATATTTTCCATACATATCAATATTTTTAAACTTTTCAATATTTTCATAAACATCTTCTGGAAATAACTCCATAGCCATTAAAGATGAATATGGAGATAAAACGATTCTATTTTCTTTATCTTCTTTAGCTTTTAAATAAGGTGTAGAAAATGCTTTATATTTATAATTTAGTGCATTATCAAGTTCATTATAAGCTGATTCAGAAATACCCCAAGGTAATTTTTTATCTACACTTGCAATAAAATCCTTTTGGCATAAATGTGCAAAATTATATGTTTCATCTAAAAGAGTATTAGGATAATTTTTCATAAATAATAAAGGCATATAATACTCAAATGCTGTACCACTCCAAGAAATTAATCCCTTTCTACCATGATATGTTGTTAAAGACTTATCTAGACACATCCAATGTTTACTTGGTACCTCTCCTAATGCAATAGCTATATAAGAAGTAAGACGTGCTTCACTAGCAAATTTATTATAATTATAAGTTGAAAGTTTCCCCTCATCTTCATCATAACCTATACTAAAAACATTTTGCTTAATATAAAGTCTTTTAAAATTCGCATTTTTTATTAATTTCTGACATAATTCAACATCCTTATCAGGAGCAAATACTTTAATCAAAAATTCCTTTGTAACAATCAAACTTGCAATAAAATTACCTGAATCAACCGTTGATATAAAATTAGGTTTAATAACCTTTTTACTTTTAATATCATACCAGTTATATAAATGACCATGCCATTTTTTTAAACTATCAACAGAAATAAGTATTTTTTCTATCAAAGATATTGCTTTATTTTTGTCAATAAATCCTAATTCATAAGCACTTACAGTAGACGTTAAAGAATACCCTATTGCCGTTGGAGAAGTACGTGAATCCAACTTATGTTCTCTATTTTCTTGATAATTGTCTGGAATTAAATAATTATTTTCTTCTGTTAAATTATCACTAAAATATTTCCAAATACTTTCAGCCAAATTATTAATTTCATCAACTTGAGAAGTTTTTAATTCAATCAAATGATGATTTATATCTTTACTAACAAAATATAAAACAAAAGGTGCACTTAAAAATACAACAGCTATAAAATATGCAAGTACATTTTTTGAAAAATAACCAATTAAAATAAATACAAATGAAGTCAAAATATTAAATAAAAAATTCTTAATATAATTTTTTAAACTATTACCAACAGTCTTGCTAACTTCCTCAGCAGTTATCCAATTAAGTAAATTCTTATGACTAATATTTAACCTATAAAGTGATCTAAAAAAAGCATCCATATAAAGTCTAGTATAATATGGTATAGTTGCAAACATAATATATGATCGAAGAAGAATACTTTTACCACCATAATATAAGTTCTTATAATATATTTCTTTTTGATCTTTTTCTCTTTTATACATTTTACTCTTTAGGAAAAATAAAATAGAAATTGCAATCTCAAGCATTACTAAAATTATCCACAAGTAACTATTCTTACTAGTAAATGCAAGTAATAAAATTAGTAACAACATTGGATTTAAAAACATACGATAAATATTATCAAAAATTTTAAATTTTCCAAGCAAATTAATTGGATTTTTTACTTTCTCATTATTTTTATTTGGAACTTTATTACCAAGCCAACCTATTATTTGTGTATCTCCTCTAGCCCAACGATGTTGACGAGTAACATCAACCAAAAACTTTGAAGGAAAATCATCTAATAACTCGACATCAGAAACATACCCACATCTAATATAATTTCCTTCTATTAAGTCATGTGATAATATTACATTGTCAGGGAATGTATTACTTAATACCTGATTAAATATTTTTAAATCATATATTCCCTTGCCAACAAAACTACCTTCACCAAAAGTATCCTGGTAAACATTAGGTACAACTGCTGAATAAGTATCGAAACCACCAATACCAGCAAATATTTGACTATATAAACTCTTATTCGTAGCTTCAATATCTACTCCAACTCTTGGTTGCATAATTCCATATCCTTGAACAACCTTAGTCTTATTCTCATTTAAAACAGGCCTATTTAAAGGATGAGCCATAGCTCCTACTAAATTAAGAGCAGAATTTAAAACAAGTTTAGTATCAGTATCAAGAGTAATTACATATTTAATATTCAAACTATTACCATGAAGAGTATTTATATTAAAATATTTTTCTTCATCAATTTCCTCACCTAATAAAATCTTATTAAATTGAAGTAAAGCTCCTCTTTTTCTCTCATAGCCAAGAAACTCCCCTTCTTTTTCATTCCAAAGACGTTTACGATAAATAAAATAGAATAAATCATTCTTATATTTTTCATTTAATTTTTTAGCAAATTCTTTACCATATTCAGCAAGTTCTTTATCATATGGCATTACTTCTTTTGAAGATGCTTTTACATCTCCAAGTAAAGTAAAATATAAATTATCAGTTTTATTTATTAAATAATATGATTCAAGGCTTTCAAACATCTCTTTAATCTTTTCTTTAGTTGAAATTATTGTTGGTATAACAACCATAGTTGCAGATTCCTTTGGTATACCTTTAGAATAATCAATTTTAGGTAAAACATTAGTAGGAACAAATTTTATTAATAACTCATTTATTATTTGAACTAATAACTGAGAAATTGGAACCATTAAAATAATAGTACCAAGAATTCGAGGTTTAATAAAAAATTCTGCTAAAAAGTATGAAAGTAATATACTTAAAATTGAGACAGTAAATATATAAGTAAATACTTTTAAAGTATTATTTTTATGTTTAAATAGTTTAAAGCCAATGTGCTCATTAGAATCAAATATTTTTTCAAGATAAGAATACTCATCAACATGATGTTTCCTTGCTAGTTTTAATAATTGCTTTCTATATAATGTTTTTGAATCATCAGTCATTTTTTTATAAATAGAATCAGATAAAAGTAATTTTTCAGTCTTAGAAACTTTTCCAAATAAATCATCTTGTGAAAATTCAAAGAACTCTTTTAAATCAGTAAATATATTTGAAATTAATAAATTATTATTAATTTTATTTTGAAATTCATCACTTACTACATCCTTTAAGCTTATTTGTTTACTTTGAAGATACTCATTTAAATCTTTAAAAAGATTAGAAGCATTATTAACTTTGTATAATTGATTATTTATTTCAAATAGATAATGCATGCCAGTTCGGAAATCAAAATCTTTAGAAATAAAAGACTCAAGTTTAATATTATCAGTATGATCTATTATATTAGCAACATTTTCTTTATCAACTAATTTCTTATATTCTTCCCTACACAAGTCATTCAATCTTTCCATATAAACAATTATTAATGTTGGAATTATTGTACTCAATTGTTTATATGTAAAAATAGTATTAGTTTCTTTCTGATACTTTTTTAATTCTTCAGTTAAATACTTTAAATTAAGATCATAATTTTTCTTATTAGCAATTACTTTTAAAAAATAATAATTTTCCTCTATTGTTTTTATATCTCTTTTTAATTTTTTCTTATTATTTACAATTATTTTTTCATGTTCAGCTAAAATATAGTAATTATCAATTAACCATTCATTAGTTATTTCTACATATTCATGGTTTTTAGTTTTATTTACCAAAAAATTATAATATTCTGTAATATCATTAAAATTGCTTATAAAATTTTTTAAAATATTTGCCATATTCTTACACTCCTAAATTGATTATAACATACTTTAAGTTGTTCTACTAGGAAAACGATAGCAAATTTTATTTATAAAAATTTTAAAAAAAAATAAAAAAACGTTGCAAAACAACGTTAAATTTTCAATGGCGGAGTAGGAGAGATTTGAACTCTCGCGCCAGTTGCCCGACCTACACCCTTAGCAGGGGCGCCTCTTCAGCCTCTTGAGTACTACTCCATCGCATCCGTACATATATTATTACATAGTAAATGGTAAAAAGTCAACAAAAAATAAATTAGTAGAAAAAAGAAAATTTATAATGAAATTATGAGTTCTACTAATAAAATTACAAAAAATCATAAAAAAAAATAAATTTAATAATAAAAGTAATTAAAATAATAACTATCATAATGAAGAAAATAACATAAAAAAATCGAGGGTATATCTTAAATCTGAATAATCAAATGCTAAAACTATAAAATAAAAAAGTCATTGATAATCAATGACACATTATAATCTATTGGTGACGAGTACGGAATTCGAATCCGTGAATGCTGCCGTGAAAGGGCAGTGTGTTAAGCCACTTCACCAACTCGCCATATGGCGCCCCAACTAGGACTTGAACCTAGGACCCCTTGATTAACAGTCAAGTGCT
>OMUM01000047.1 GCA_900314225.1 uncultured bacterium
AAACCGACATTTTTATTTTACATTTTTCCTACATTCTTATAATATCATTAACAATTGACCTTAAAAATGGATTTTATCCAGATGTACGGTATGAAGGGGTGGATAGTGAATGCCTTCAAACCGATACGGATATAATAAATACTAATATAAATAAAGATAAAGAAGATAAACCTTTTAAAGGATATACATCTTCTTTTTTTAATCCTGAGGAACATAACAGATTAACCTTAGAACTAATTAATTCTGGTTATATTGATAAGGAAGATTTACAACTTTATTATTATGATGATTTTTTTGAAGATTTACTTAAAAAAGGGCATTCATATAGAGAATTAATTACTGTATTTAATTATGTTGTTTCAAGAGTTATTAAAAGAGAATTCATTGATGAAGAAGGTTATGAAATAAAGAATAAACTTGGATATTTAAAAAATTCAATTAATTCTAACCTAAATAGATTTAATAATATGCCAGATGAATTATATCCAGATGATGGGTATGATTGGCTTAATGATGAGGAGGATATAGAACTATGAAAAAAATAGAAAATAATATTAAAAAAAATAGTAAATTTGAAGATTTAAAAAATGCTGAAGTAGAAGCATTAAGTGATTTTAGTGATCAGATAGGAGAATTAATGAAAAGCATGGATGAATATAGAGTGTTTCTAGATAGAGATGACATTAGAAAATTTGATAAAACATATAAAAATCTAGGATATTTTTGGGAAAAGATTCAAAATCAATTAATTTATCTATGGGATGTTGATGAAAGAGGTGAAACCAAGTAATGAATTATAACAGTTTTAAACTCGCAGGAAGATACATTCATAATTATAAAGATAATGAAAATCATTACATTATTTTAATTGCATTAATGTATCCAATAAATAAAAAAGAACCAACATTTATAGAAATTGATATATATGATAAAGAATTAATTACTTGTATTGATAATTTAAATGAAAATGATTTGATTGGAGTTTTTGGTCATATAGAATCAGAAATACGAAATTTGAATGATAACTTTAATTATATGAATAAGAAATTAGTTGCTGAAAAAATAATCATAAAAGGTAACTAATTTTTATTTTGATTAAAGGAGGTGATGTGCATTAAGTAGAATATTCAGTTATAGATAACCTGAATAAAAATAAAACTAAATATTTGAAAGGAGGAAAAAATATGATGAATAATTTTTTTGGTGTAGGTAGATTAGTTGCAGATCCAGAAGTAAAAGAATCAGAAAATGGTAAAAAATATTCTAATTTTACTATTGCTGTTCAAAGAAGCTATAAAAATGCTGATGGCGTTTATGATGCTGACTTTTTGGATGTAGTAGCATTCGGACCTATGGCTGAAACAACTTCCGAATATTGTAAAAAAGACTGCTAAATTTGGAAGTACAGATAAAATAAATGTAGGAGATACAGTATTTACTATAGGAACACCTGTAAGTACAGAATATAGAAATACAGTAAATAGTGGAATATTATCAGCAAAAAATAAAATAGTCGAAACTACTATAGAAGAAGATAAAGACTGGATTATGAGATTAACACAAGTAGATATATCAATTAATCCAGGTAATAGTGGAGGACCATTATTTAATATTAACGGTGAAGTAGTAGGAATATGTATATTAAAATTAATAGATACTAAATTAGAAAATATGGCATTTGTTATACCGATAGAATACGCAATTAATCATATAGATTCATTAGAAAAAAATGAAGAAATAAAAAGACCAACTCTAGGTATAACTACAGTAGATGCAGAAGATAGTGGTACATTATTAAGTTATGATGTAGAAATACCAAATGAAATATATGAAGGATCAGTAATAGTAGAAGTAAAAGATAATAGTTCCGCAGCAGTATCTAAACTAAAAAAAGGAGATATAATCATAAAAATAGATAATGATAATATTAAAAATAAAGAATATTTAAAATATAAATTATATGAATATAAAATAGGAGATACAATTACTATTACATATATAAGAAATAATAAAGAACATAAAACAAAAGTAAAATTAAAATAAAAGACTCAAGAACAAATTCTTGAGTTTTATTATATTCTATTATCATTATGTTTAGTAATCTTTAGTATAAATATAGAACCAATTATTAATAAGAATGCACCAATCAATTTAAAAACATTATTTCCAAATAAACCAGTATCAGGTATTTCTATAGGACTATTCTTCATAGTAACAGATACTATCTTAGTACCATCAACACTAAATTCAATACATTCAGTATTAAGTTCATATCCATCAGGAGCTGCAGTTTCACATAATTTATAATCACCATTATCAAGATATATATAATGAGGAGTATCACCTGAAGTATATTCTTCAACTACATCATTATCATCATTTTTCTTAGTTATTTTTATTTTAGCACCAGGTAATTCTTTAGAATCAGTAATATCAATCTTACTTATTTTAACCATGTTATATAATGAAAAACTAGTTTTAACAGTTTCAGTACCTATAGTACCTAATATAACATTACTATATTTTTGATTTTTAGAAGCATCTAGTAGACTATCAGTACTAGTAGTAACTCTATATTCATTATCATCATACATATAATGACCAGTAACAGTAATCGTAACATTTCTAAGATCCATTTCCTCAATCTTTTCTTTTAATGGTACTACTACTTTAAAACCACCACTCATATTACTTAAATTGGTAATCTTAGAACCACTAGAATTAGTAATATAAACACCATAATTATCACTATCAGTAACTTCTAATGAATAATACATATAATTATTATTATTAGATGTACTTGTTGGAGTAATAGTATTAGTAGTAAGTAATGTTGAATCGTCATTTATGCTATATTCAACAGATGAACCATTTAAAGCACTAATAGAAGAAGTTTGTCTTCCAGTATAACTCTTCGCAGCATCAACTAAATCAGTAATATATTTTAAATATTTATAATTATTTGAAGTAGCAGCTTTATTAATAATTTCTCTAGCATCAGACGATAATTCACATGCATTATTAATACAATAAGTACTTGAGAAAGAAGCTTTCTTTTCGTATAAGTATAACCAAATAGCTATTTGAGTGACATATTGTTTTTGAGTATTATTAATAGAACCATAAGAATTATTAATAAAAACATTATTATAAGAATTAACTAAATTATATCCATGAGAAACTATATACATAAGACCATTATCAGATAAAGTCTTAGGAGTATCTCCAGATATTATTTCAAATTGCTCGCTACTTCCTGGAACTGACATATTTTTACTTAAGACATATAAAGGAGTACTTGCACCACTAATCTTAAGGTCTTTAGGTGCAACAAATTTAGATGCATTACCACTTGTTCCTCCTGCTGCACTATATCCTTCTTGAACATAGTTAATTGTAGTACCAGAATAATTAGTTTTAAAAGTACTAGTAGGACCAGCTACAGAAGTAGTAGCAGCATACGTAATACTTGTATTAATAACAAATATACTAGCTAATAAAGTAATAATAAAAACAAAACACAAAGACCAATTAATCTTCTTCATAAATCTTCACTCCTATCATACAAAAATTATATCATATATTATAAGAAAAGTATGATATAAAATTAAAAAAAATTATAATTGTTTAAATA
>OMUM01000073.1 GCA_900314225.1 uncultured bacterium
CTACTGGAGTATAACCACTAAACTCAATTACTTCCATTCTATTTAGTAATGGTTCAGGAATTTTATCAATACTATTTGCCGTACATATAAACATTGTATCGGATAAATCATATGGTACATTTAAATAGTGATCAGTAAATGTATTATTTTGCTCAGGATCCAACACTTCAAGTAAAGCACTAGCTGGATCTCCATCATATGATGTAATTAATTTATCAACTTCATCTAGAACAATTACTGGGTTAGACACCCCACTTTTTTCAATACCATTCATAATACGTCCAGGCATAGCTCCAAGATAAGTTCTTCTATGTCCTCTAATTTCTGCTTCATCTCTAATTCCACCAAGAGATATTCTAATATACTTTCTCTTCATTGCTTTCGCAATAGATGAGGCCACTGATGTCTTACCAGTTCCTGGAGGACCTACAAATAAAAGAATTGTACCAGTCTGCTTTTTATTTAAATTCATAACAGCCATTTCTTCAATAATTCGTTTCTTTACTTTATCTAGTCCATAATGATCAGTATCAAGTATTTTTCTAGCTTCTTTTAAATCATATGGTATAAACTTTTCCTTTTTCCAAGAAAGACTAGTCATAAAATCCAAGTAATCATAAAGCATGCCATATTCTTGACTAGTACTACCCTCTTGTTTTAATCTACCTAATACTTTTAAAGCCTCTTCTTTTGCTTCCTTATTCATATGAGATTTATCTATTTTTCTTTGAAATTTAGAAATATCTGACATATTCTCTGGATGCAAATCATCTAACTCTTTTTGCAAATAATCCATTTGCTTCTTAATCGCATTTTCACGATACAATTTTTTATTTTCTTCATCCTCATGAGATGATGCTTCAGTATTAATTTGTTCAATATTTATATACTCATAAATGATATTTTCAATCATCTCTGCTCTTTTCTTTTCAGAGTCTTCAGCAAGTAGAGCATACTTTTCTTCATTAGTCTGTGGTAACCAACTAGAAATAGCACAAATTATTTCGTTTAAAGACTTCCATTGAACAATAAAAGCTCTACCCATGAAACCCCATTGAAAGCTTTGAACAAAGCGAGATAATTCACTTTTCATTTTATTTAATTTTACTTTTTCTTCTTCTTTATTCAAGTCTTCTATATCATATCTTGCTGCAATATCAATAGTATATTCATTAATTTCATTCGTTTCTTTAGTCTTCTTAAAATTATGAATATCTACTCTTTCTTTAGTATCAATAACTGCAAAACCATTCTTATTAATTTCAGCAATTATTCCAGAAACACCAATACTATAAAATGAATCCTTTGTAATATTAGCATAATCTAATCTATCTTTACATACCAAAAAAATCACTTTATCATTAACACTTGCTTCTTTTCCTCCCAAATCAACTAAATTATCCATAGGAATATAAATTGTTGAATGTGGTAAAACAATAAAATCATATACTGGTATTATTAACATATTATCACTCCTTTATTAGCACTATTTTATTTTAAGTGCTAATTTATGATTAAAAATATAGATGCCTTTAAAGACATCACTCACATCTATATAAATATTATACTCAATTTATTTATTCATGCAAGATTATTTAAAATATTTGGGAAGAATTTTTTCGACAAAAAAGGCTAGATGAACTAGTCCTTTAAAAAATTATCCTTCAATCTCAATATATTTCTTATCAGGTAATTTCTCTTTTTCTTCTTTCTTAGGTATTTCTACTCTAAGAGTACCATTTTTATATTTAGCTTTGATATCTTCTTCTTTAATATCATCACCTACATAAAAACTTCTTGAACATTCTCCAAAATATCTTTCACGTCTTACATATTTACCATGTTTATCTTTTTCATCTTTATTATCTTCTTGTTTAGCGTTAATTGTTAGATATCCATCATCAATACTCATTTTAATATCATCTTTCTTGAATCCTGGCAAATCAATTTCCAACTCAAAATTATTATCATTTTCCTTAATATCAGTTTTCATCATTTTACTATCATTATTTGTAAAAAATGGATCATCAAACATATCTCCAAACAAATCAAAGTCTCTTCTTCTTGGCATTAACATCATATATATCTACTTCCTTTCTTTTAATATGTTGCCATTAAGGTAGCACAACCATATAATTATTAATACCTGTAGTAATCATTCTCTTCTTTCTTACTACAATTTAGTTATAGCACTATAATTGGCACTTGTCAAGATAAAGTGCTAATTATTTTATTTAATCTACAACTAATATTATTATGTTCATTTTTATAATAATTATTTAATTTTTTTATCTATAAAATTTTTAACTTCTTCTTGAATATCATTTGAAGGTATTTTACTAATTATACTTGAAAAATTAGCAAAGATAATTAACTTTTTAGCAGCTACTTCATCAAAACCTCTACTCATTAAATAGAATAATTTAGATTGTGATACTTTACCAGTAGACACACCATGAGCTCCAACAACATCTTCTTCGCCACATAATAGTTCAGGAAGAGATCTTGAAATAACATTGTCTGATAATAAAATACAATTTTCTTTCTCATCACCAACTGCTCCACTAGATCCCTTAATAAAGTCAATAATACCACGAAAAGTCTTATGAGAATTATCATCTAACGATCCCTCTGCTCTAATAATATTAGTAGTATTAGGACACTTATTAGTTAAATAATAATTATTATCAATAATATTATCTTTAACTCCTAAATAAATATTATTAAGAGTATTTTTAGACTTTGCTTCAACCAAATTAGATATCATATTACTAAGTCTAACTCTTCCACCTAAATCAATAATATTATGAGTAATATTAGAATCTTTTAAAGTTTCATTTTCAATAGAATAAAAATTATAACTACTATCATTTAATAAATTAATTAAAGTTATACTACCAAAAGAATTAGCTTTATTAATTAAATTTTCTTTATAAAAATGAAAATTACTACTTTCACTTAAAGACCTATAAATAATTATAATATTAGCAGAAGAATTCTCTTCATAAATAATATTAAAATAATCTACTAAATTATCATTATCATTAAAATCATATTCAAATATAATAGGAGCTTCTATTTTAATATTTTTTGGTATTACTAAGTTTACTTCTTTATATTTATCTAAAGTTAGACCAATACTTGAAGTAATACTTTCTTCTTTTTGAGAAATAGCTATTTTAATATTAGAATTATTAGTTATAACATAATCTTTAAAATTATTAAATTTAGGAATTTCTAAGTCAAGAGTAATATCATTTACTTTAAAATTATTAGTAGTTTTTGTTTTTAATTTATTTAATGTATATTTCATATTCTCCTCCTAACCTATTGTTCCTTCAAGTTCTAATTCAATTAATCTATTCATTTCAACAGCATATTCTACTGGGAAAGCTTTCGCAATTGGTTCAGCAAATCCTCTAACTATTAATGATTTAGCGTCAGCCTCACTTAAGCCTCTTGTCATTAAATAGTATATTGCTTCATCACTTATTTTACCAATTGATGCTTCATGAGCATATTCTACATCTTTTGTATTTATGGTTGAAGACGGAATAGTATCACTTCTTGATATACTATCAAGCATTAATGATTCACATGACAAAGAAGCTTTAGAATGTTTAGCTTTTTTAGTTACTACTACATTACTTCTAAATGTACAAATTCCGCCGTCTTTTGAAATTGATTTTGCATTTACTATGGTATTTGTATCAGGTGCATTATGAATAATTTTTAAACCTGTATCCAAATTTTGTCCA
>OMUM01000023.1 GCA_900314225.1 uncultured bacterium
TTGAAGTAAAACCAATGAATGAAGAAGAAGCTATTCTTCAAATGGAATTACTTGGACATGAATTTTATATGTATAAAGATAGTGAAACAAATAAACCAGCTGTCGTATACAAAAGAAAAGATTCAAACTATGGATTAATAGAATCTGAATAATAACAACAAAAATAGGAAGATAATACTTTTATTCTTCCTTTTTTTTTGATAGAATAATATCTTGAAGGAGCTGATAAAATTGGGTATTTTAAAGAAATTATTCGATCATGAGTATAAAGAATTGAGAAGATTCAATGCAATTGCAGATAAAATAGTAGCTCTAGACGATGAATATTCAAAATTAACCGATACAGAATTACAAAATAAAACAGATGAATTTAAAGAAAGATTAGCTAAAGGAGAAACTTTAGAAGATATATTAGTAGAAGCTTTCGCAACTGCTAGAGAAGCAGCTTATCGTGTAATTGGCGAAAAACCATTCTATGTTCAAATATTAGGAGCATTAGCAATCCATTATGGAAATATTGCTGAAATGAAAACAGGTGAAGGAAAAACTTTAACTTCTGTTCTTCCTGCATATACAAATGCCCTAACTGGTAAAGGTGTTCATATTATTACAGTTAATGAATATCTTGCTGGACGTGATGCTGAATGGATGGGTGGAATACATAGATTTTTAGGCTTGACAGTTGGAGTTAACAGAAGAGACATGTCACCTGAAGAAAAAAGAGATGCTTATAACTGTGATATTTTATATTCTACTAATAATGAAATAGGCTTTGATTATCTAAGAGATAACATGGTTGTTAGAAAAGAAGATAGAGTTCAAAGACCATTAAATTTTGCTATTATCGATGAAGTAGATTCTGTTTTAATTGATGAAGCCAGAACTCCATTAATTATTTCTGGTGGAGAAATGGAAAATAAAAATTTATATTTAAGTGCTGATAAATATGCGAAAAGTTTAAAAGAAGATGAAGATTTCATCTATGATGAGAAAACTAAGAGTGTTAATTTAACAGAAAAAGGTTCAGATAAAGCTGAAACAATGTTTCATATAGACAATTTATATGATGTAGATAATGCTACACTTCTCCATTTTATTAATCAAGCTTTACGAGCAAACTATGCTATGAAAAAAGATTTTGATTATGTAGTTCAAGATGGTGAAATAGTAATAGTCGATCAATTTACTGGACGTTTAATGAAAGGAAGAGCTTATTCTGATGGACTTCATCAAGCAATCGAAGCAAAAGAAGGAGTACAAATCAATCAAGAAACTAAGACACTCGCAACTATCACATTCCAAAATTTATTCAGAATGTATAATAAATTATCTGGTATGACTGGTACTGCTAAAACAGAAGAAGAAGAGTTTAGAGACATATATAATATGTATGTTATTGAAATACCAACTAATAAACCAGTTATCAGAATTGATGAACCAGACTTAGTATATGCATCAAAAGAAGCTAAATATAAAGCTATTATAAACTTTGTTAAAGAAAGATATGAAAAAGGACAACCTGTTTTAATCGGTACTATTGCTATCGAAACAAGTGAACTTATTAGTAATTTATTAGATCAAGCACATATTCCTCACGAAGTATTAAATGCCAAGAATCATGAAAGAGAAGCTGAAATTATTTCAAAAATTGGTTTAGGTAAATCAGTCACAATCGCAACCAATATGGCTGGTCGTGGTACTGATATTAAATTATCTGACGAAGTTAGAGCACTAGGTGGCTTATGTGTTGTAGGAACAGAAAGACATGAATCTCGTCGTATTGATAATCAGCTACGTGGTCGTTCTGGTCGTCAAGGAGATCCAGGATATACTCAATTTTTCGTTTCAATGCGTGATGATTTAATGGTAAGATTTGGCTCTGATAGAATTGGTGCTATGATGGAAAATATGGGCTTTGGAGATAATGCCATTAGAAGTAAAGCTTTCACAAGATCTGTTGAACAAGCTCAAAAAAGAGTTGAAGGAAATAACTATGATATAAGAAAAAATTTATTACAATATGATGATGTAATGAATAATCAAAGAGAAATAATCTATGGTAAAAGAAATCAAATACTAGATAATGAATCAATTCATGAAATGGTTTTAAGTACTTTTAGACATCATATTGAAGATATTGTAAAATCTCATATGCCACCAGAAGATATGTTGACTGAAAGAGATTATGCCGATATAAGAGAAGAAGTTAATGAAAACTTATTAAAGAAAGATTTAACAGAAAAAGAAATAAAAGGAAAAGAGCCAGATGATTTAATTGATTATATTTGTAAAAAAGTAATTGCTGAATATGAAGCTAAAATTAAAGAAGTACCAGAAGAAGTAAGTCAAGAATTCGAAAAAGTTATTACTCTACAAGTAGTAGATAATTATTGGATGGAACAAATTAATACTATGTCTCATTTAAGAGAAGGAATTTACTTAAGAGGTTATGGTCAAGAAGATCCTCTAAGAGCTTATACTATCGAAGGATTTAATTTATTTGATAAGATGCTTCAAGCTATAGATAAAGATGTATCAGTATTTTTATTAAAGGCAGAAATAAGACAAAATATTGAAAGAAAAGAAAATACTGAACCAATGACAACAAATGATTCTGAAGCAGAACCAGTGAAAAGGAAACCTAAAAGAGTAAAAAAGATAGGTAGAAATGATCCATGCCCATGTGGAAGTGGTAAGAAATACAAAAATTGTTGTGGTAAAAATGCTTAAAAGTATTGAAAAATAAGCATTTTGAAAAAACGAAAAAAATGAAAATATTGTCCACAGTGGACAAATGTCCACGATTTGTCCACGTAAAAATAATTTGTGGACAAGAATTGAGAAAACCTAGTAATATCAATGTATTTATTCTGTGGACATAATTGTGAACATAGTTATATAAATGTCAGCATTCGGAAATGCTGGCATTTTTATTTTCCGTATCACTAAAAAATAGTGAAGGAGAGATAATTATGGTAAATGTAAGAAAAAGAGGAAAGGCTTATGAATATCGATTTGAAATTGCAACAATTGAAGTAACAAGAAAATGGATAACAAAGTCAGGATTTCCAACAAAGTCAGAGGCATTTAAGGAAGGAGCGAAAGCATATAATGATTTTTATTATGGTGGTAAAAAAGTTCAGCTAAAGGAGAATATATCATATTCTGATTTTTTAGATTATTGGGTAGATACTTATGCGAATTTTAATCTAAAGTATTCTACTACAATTTCTTATCTAAATATTATAAAAAATCATATTAAACCTAGAATAGGTTTTTATACATTAAGTCAATTAGATACAAGATTATTACAAGAGTTTATCAATGGTATATATGTAGAATATGCTTTTTCTAAAAATTATATGCACAGTATCTTAAAAGTAATAAAGGGTTCATTAAAGTATGCTTGTTATACATTAAATTATATTAATACAAATCCTGCAGAGCATGTTCATGCACCTAGAATGGATAAAATAGATAATGATCCTGCACATATTTATTCAAAGGAAGAATTAGAAAGAATATTAAATAGATTTAAGAAAAATCATTTAATATATTATTCTTTTCTTA
>OMUM01000168.1 GCA_900314225.1 uncultured bacterium
AACTATGGGAGTATAATTTTTCTAATATAAGTAAAGTTATCGCTCCATTTGAAATCAACTTGCGGTCCATTTGGATTTGCAAGTTTTTAATACTTGTATCAAGCTTTCTTTCAAAAGAAAGGAGCCTTTTTGTGTATGAAAATTCCTAGATAGTCTGGGGGTTCAATTTAACTTTAGTGTTAAGTCTTTAAAATAAAAACTCCTTTTGATATTATGTATTTGTAACTCGCAATTACAAATAATAATATATTGAAGAATAGGAGTGGTCAATCCATGTGGAATGATATTAATAGAATACCTCAGTTAATAGATGCTCCTGCAGGATATGTGACAACAGATAAAGTTCCATATAATATTTATTGTATAAAACCTTTAAATGAATATGTTAAAACTAAGTAAAAAAAGAATATTTATATTAATCAACTAAATATTCTTTTTATATTTTGATTATATCACTAGTTTCATTATTAATCCATTCTAAGAACTCTTTATTACCACCGATTTCATAATAACTTAATTCAAATACTTCATAATCATGAATACTCCTAATTTCTTCATATATTTTTTGATATAAAGAAATTCTAGTCTTTAAATCTAATTTATATTCAGTTATATCTTCAAGTTGTCCATTCCACCAATATTTAGAATTTACCTTACTAATTTGGCAACCTGCAATTAATTTTTTTTCTAATAATAAATCTTGAATTCTACTAGCAAAGGCATTACTATCACATAATACACTAATATTGATGCATTTTTCCATATTTGTTCACTTCCTATATAAATTATATAATAATTAACTTGTGAATAAAAGTAAAATTTTACATATAATACTTAATTATTGTATACTATAAGTAGAGAGTAGGTGTTTTATGAAAATTTTAGCAAGTGATTTCGATGGAACTATTTATTATCCTGATGATTCAGAAAAAAATATAAGAAATGTTAATTCTATTAGAAATTTTATTTTAAAAGGTAATATTTTTTGTATTATTACTGGTAGAAATTATTCAGATATAAAATTACTTCTTAATAAATATAATATTCCATACAGTTATTTGATTTGTGAAGATGGAGCAAAGATATTTAATAATATGGATTATTGCATGGATACTATTTATTTAGATAAAGATACTATAGAAAATGTTATTCCTATATTAGATGAAAATAAATTTAATTATTATTTAGATGATGGATATAATGAAACTAATAATTTAAATGATTGTGTAAAAATAGTTGTTAATTGTGATAATCGTGATTTGCAAAAAAAGATAATTAATCAAATTAGAAAAAAAGTAAATGTACATGTATATGCTAGTAGATTTCATGTTAATATAATTGAAGCATCTGTAAATAAAGCTTCTGCTTTAAAAAGATTATTAAATATTGAAAATTTTAGTTATAATGATTTTTATGTAATAGGTGATAATGATAATGACTATGAGATGTTAAAAAGTTTTACTGGGGCAGTTATTAAAAAACATCATAGTTGTTTGGATAATTTAAAGAAAAAAGAATATGATGAATTAAATGAATATATATTTGATTTATTAAAGATATAATTGGTATATAAAAAATATATTATTCTAAATAATATTACGAAATTATTAATTATTAATCTACATTTTACTTGTATTAAATTTTTTTTGGGTTATAATAAAAGCAATTTTAGGGGGATTTATGAGAAAAAAAATAAAGATAATGCTAATTGTAGCTTTATTGTTTTATTCAATGAATATTAATGCTTTGACAAAGAATGAAATGATTAGTTTAAATTTGAAAAATGTTGCTAAATATCCAATTGGCAATAGTCATGTTCAAGGAGGAGTTGCAACTGATGAATATGTTATATCGGTTTTATTAAATAATAATACAAATTCTAATTCTTTATTAGTATTAAATAAGGATACTTTTAAGAGGGTTAATGTCGGAAATTCTTCATATCACTTTGGACATGGGAATGATGCTACCTATAATAAAGATATTAATCAAATTTATGTAATAGACGGAAAAAATATTCATGTATTGGATGCTAAAACATTAAAATTAAAAAGTAATATTTCTTTAAAAACGGGACATAATTATCATGCAATTGGCTATGATGAGTTAACTAATCAATATGTTTTAGCATATAGTGCTAATAGAAAAACCATTTTTGATATTATGGATTCTAATTTTAATTTAATAAGGTCATTTTCAATTGATATTAATATGACTCGACAAGCTTTAACAGTTAAAGATGGTATTATTTATTATTGTGCTTATGAAGCTGGTAGTATTACAAAATATCAATCATATTATGATGGTGCTTTAAAACATGGAGAGAATGCACTTTTTGTTTATGATTTAGATGGAAATAAAAAAGATATATATTATATAAATAAATTAGGTGAATTGGAAAATGCTTCTTTTGTAAATGATCATCTTTTACTTCAATTTCATATTGGAGGGAATGTTACTTATTACATTTCAACAAATTTAAAAAAATATAATTATGTTTCAGAACCAAATAATTATCTTGATGATAATAATCTTACTTCTAAATCAAATGTAATAATTGATTCTACGCAGAACTTAAATCAGGTTCCAACCAATAATTCATCATCAAATGATTCAGTACAACAAGTTGATTCAATAGAATTTACTGCTTTTGATAATATGATAAGTGATGAGAAGAATGGTGAAATATCAGCAATAAATAATATGGGAAATTCTACAGATACTCAAATTGTGGATGTTCCTGATACTAGAAATGATACTTATTTATATTTAGTTGGAATAATAATTATTATTAATTTAATTTTTTATATTAGAAAAATAAATCTAAATTAGATAATATTAAAATATAGATTGTATTTTTTTTAATATAGTAGTTTAAAAAGATAATTGTGATAACAAAAATATTAGAAAACTCTAGTATTTTTTTTCTTGTTGTGTTATAATGACATGCGACGCGATACGAGAGAGGTGTTATTTATGGAAAGAAGAAATGTTGCAATTATTGCTCATGTTGATCATGGAAAAACTACTATTGTAGATGGAATATTAAAACATTCTGGGATGTTTAGAGATAATGAAGATGTTACAAATTTATCAATGGATTCTAATGCTATTGAAAAGGAACGTGGAATTACAATTTTAGCTAAAACTACGGCTATTGATTATAAGGGAGTAAGAATAAATATTTTGGATACACCTGGTCATGCTGACTTTGGTGGTGAAGTTGAACGTATTATGAATATGGTTGATGGTGTTATTCTTGTTGTAGATGCTTATGAAGGTGCAATGCCTCAAACTAGATTTGTTTTAAAAAAGGCTTTTGAAGCTCATGTAAAACCTATTGTTGTTATTAATAAGATTGATAAACCTGCTGCTCGTCCTAAGGAAGTATTAGATGAGGTTTTAGATTTATTTATTGAATTAGGAGCTGATGATGAAGCTTTAGATTTTAAAACAATTTATGCTTCTGCTGTAAATAATACTTGTTCATATGATTCAGATCCTACTAAACAAACTCCTGGACTTGGAGAAATTTTAGATACAATTATTGAAGAAATTCCAGCACCAAAAGGTAATCCTGATGCTCCACTACAATTTCAACCAGCGTTACTTGACTATAATGAGTTTGTTGGAAGAATTGGTATTGGAAAAGTTCATAATGGTAAAATTAAGACAGGCCAGATGGTATCATGTTGTCGTTTGGATGGTACTACTAAACAATTTAGAATTCAAAAATTATTTGGTTATTATGGTTATAATAGAATTGAAATTGAAGAAGCCGAAGCAGGGGATATAGTTGCTGTTGCAGGACTTGCTGATATTTCAGTTGGTGAAACTTTATGTGAGATTGGTAAGGAAGATCCACTTCCAAAACTTCATATAGATGAACCAACTCTTCAAATGACTTTTGGTACTAATTCCTCACCTATGGTAGGAAGAGACGGAAAAATTGTAACTGCAAGAAAAATTGGTGAGCGACTTGAAAGAGAGACACAAAGAGATGTATCTTTAAGAGTAGAACAAGCAACTAATGAATCATTTTTAGTTTCTGGTCGTGGAGAACTTCATCTATCAATTTTAATTGAAAATATGCGTAGGGAAGGTTTTGAACTTGAGGTATCAAAACCACAAGTAATAATTAAAGAGATTGATGGAGTTAAGTATGAACCTTTTGAGGATTTGCAAATAGATGTTCCACAAGATTATATGGGTGGTGTAATAGAAGCTCTAGGTGTTCGTGGAGCCAATATGATTTCTATGAATACTATTGGTAATCAGACAAGACTTACTTATTTAATACCATCTCGTGGATTAATTGGTTTTGGGCCTGATTTTATGACATTAACAAAAGGTTATGGAATTATGAATCACACTTTTAAAGAATATATGCCAGTAGAAAGTGTTGATATTGGAGAAAGAAAATTAGGTGTATTAGTTTCTTCTGAAAATGGTTCTGCTACTGCTTATTCAATAGGAAACTTAGCAGATCGTGGTACGATGTTTATAGAACCAGGTACTGAAGTATATGAAGGAATGATTGTTGGAGAATCAAATAGAGATGATGATTTAGCTGTAAATGTAGTTAAAGGAAAGCAATTGACTAATACCAGAGCTGCTGGATCTGATCATACTGTAGTTTTGAAGAGACCACGTCCAATTACTTTGGAGTATGCCCTTGATTATATTAATTCTGATGAGCTTGTAGAGGTAACTCCTAATTTTATTAGATTACGTAAAAAAATATTGAATACTGAAGAAAGAAAAAAATTTGACGCACGTAAAAAAAATAAATAAATATAAATTATTTAAAAATAGCTAAATTAGCTATTTTTTTCTTGAATATTTTCTCTCAATTTAATATAATCTTAAATTTATCAGTTTTGAAATGAAAAAATCTCTTAAACCTTTGTAAAATATAGGTTTGAGAGATTTTCGTTATTGCTAAAAAAAGCGTACGTTTTATTCTTTCCTATTTTTTCTAATAATTTTTTTTAGATTTTGTTCTGTTATTATTTCATAATCTGTTCTAAAGCCAAATTTTTCATGTAATAAATCTGTGATATTAGTTCTCGTGTATACTGGTATAA
>OMUM01000069.1 GCA_900314225.1 uncultured bacterium
CTCATGTCTATGTTGGTACAATATCACTTGGAGCTAATCAAATGCAAGCAATCAAAGTCCTAAAAGAAGCTGAAGAATATGATGGACCATCTATTGTTATAGCTTATGCTCCATGTATTGCTCAAGGAATAATTAAAGGTATGAAAAATAGTATTAAAGAAGAAAAAAATGCAACAGAATGCGGTTACTTCCCATTATTCCACTACAATCCAGAAAATAAATTATTTAGTCTAGATAGTAAGGCAGATTTTTCTAAATTTGATGAATTTTTACTAGGCGAAAATAGATATTTAAGTTTAGAAAAAATTAATAAAAATGGAGAAGTATTATTAAATAAAAATAAAGAACAAGCCGAATCAACTTATGATTATTATAAAGATCTAGCAAACTCTGAAGAAAAATAGGAATTTTAATTCCTATTTTCTTTACTTTTAAGACATTTATTGCTATAATATAGCCTAATTAGAGGGGATGGTTATATGAGGGGTAAGAGAAAAAATGATCTAATTCTTGAAGAATATCAAGATGATGAATCTATATATAGCTTAAATAATGAAATAAATTCTAAAAGTAATGACTATCATAATAAAAGCACTACTTTCAAAGATGATTATGATGATAATGACTATGATGAAGAATATTATGTTGATGATTTAGATAATAATTATGAAAATATTGATAACAGTGATGAGTATTACTATGAAGATGGTGATAATAAAAATTTAATCATTCAAAGAGATAATGAAGGCAAAAATTCAATAGATGATAATATCTATGAAGAATATGAAACAGATGGTGAAAATTTTACAAACTTATTTCTACTTATTTCTACCTGGTTTGGAAGAATAGGAATTATAGTTGCTATAATATTAGTATTATATTTTATATTTAATGAAAAATTTATTAATTTAATTTTATATATTATTGGTTTAGTAGTAGCTTACTTTTTTGGTTATGGATTTATGTATCTACTAGAAAAATATAGTAATAATTAATTATTAAAATAAAAAAAGACGATTCGATATACTCGTCTTTTTTATTTTAATATAAGAAGCTGTCCCCCCTGAGGGCAGCTTCCAAAAAGAATAAAAAGGGGTTGGCTAGTGTGATACTAGCGACCAATTCGCCTAATTCCGAATTGGTAGTTTTTATACTAATCGAAAAGACTTGTTTTGTCAACAAAAAAATACAAATTTTTCAATTATTTTTACTTGTCAAAATAATATTTTATAATAAATATTTTAATTATAAATAAATTTTATACATATTGGAATTGCTACTCTTTTTATGATATAATATGCGAGAAGGAAGTGTTGATATGGCTGAATTAAAAGATGTAAAAGGTATTGGACCTAAAGCTCTTTCTTTGTTAAATAAAATTAATATTTATACGATAAATGATTTAGTTACTCATTATCCATTTAGATATAATGTTCTTCAAAGATGCGATTTAACTAAAGCAAATGACGGAGATAAAATAACAATAGATGGTAAAGTTGAAAGTATGCCAATTTTAATGCGATTTAAAGCAGGTTTAAATAAGATGAATTTTAGACTAGTTACTCAGAGTGGAATTGTTGGAGTTTCTATATTTAATAGAGCATTTATGAAATCACAATTAATGGTAGGTACAGGAGTTACAGTAGTTGGTAAATTTGATAAAACAAAAAATGTTATTACTGCTAATGATATTAAATTAGGAATACTTACTAATCAAGCAAAGATTGAACCAGTTTATCATTGTACTAATGGACTTACTAATAAGAATATGTCTACATATATAAATATGGCATTACTCATGTATGGTAAAGAAATTATAGATTATATTCCCGAAGTATATAGAGAAAAATATAATTTTGTAAATAAAAAAACAGCTTTAAATATTATTCATAATCCAAGTACAAAAGAAAAATTAAAAGAAGTTACTATTAGATTAAAATATGAAGAATTATTTGCTTTTATGTTTAAAATAAATTATTTAAAAAAAGAAAATAAAAAGAAAAATAGTGGTTTAGTAAGAACGATAGATAAAAATAAATTAGATAAATTTATTAAAAAAATACCATTTAAATTAACTACTGATCAGTTAAAAGCAGTTGACGAAATAATAAGTGATTTAGAGTCTCCAAATAGAATGAATAGATTATTACAAGGAGATGTTGGTTCTGGTAAAACTGTTGTTGCTTTTATTGGTATGGTTGCTAATTACTTAAGTGGTTACCAAAGTGCCTTAATGGCACCAACTGAAATACTTGCAATACAACATTATAATAATTTGGTTGAATTTTTAAAAGATACTGATATTAAAGTAGCTTTACTTACTGGTTCTACTTCGAAAAAGGATAAAAATGAAATATATAAGGAATTAAAAGATGGAACAATTGATATGATAATTGGAACACATGCTCTAATTCAAGATGAAGTAGAATATAATAATTTAGGATTAGTAATTACCGATGAACAGCATAGATTTGGAGTACATCAAAGAGCTAATCTACAAAACAAAGGAATAAGACCAGATGTTTTATTTATGAGTGCTACACCAATTCCAAGAACTTATGCCTTAACTATATTCGGAGATATGGATGTTTCAACTATCAAAGAAAGACCAAAAGGTAGACAGAAAATAGATACTTTTGTAAAGAAAAATAATGAAATAAAAGATGTTTTACAGATGATGTATAATGAATTAAAATTAGGACATCAAGTATATGTAATAGCTCCATTAATAGAAGAAAATGAAAATAGTGATCTAACAAATGTAAATGAGCTTAAAGATCAAATGAAATTAGCATTTGGTAGTAAATATAAAATAGATATTGTTCATGGTAAAATGGCAAGCGGAGCAAAAGATATCATTATGAATCAGTTTAAAAATAATGAAGTACAAATCTTAATTTCCACAACAGTTGTAGAAGTTGGAGTAGATGTTCCTAATGCTACTATGATAGTTATATTTGATGCTGACCGATTTGGCTTATCAACACTTCATCAATTAAGAGGAAGAGTAGGTAGAGGTAGTTCTAAAAGTAAATGTATACTTATAAGTGATAGTGATACTGAACGACTTAAAATAATGGAAAAAGAAGATGATGGCTTCATTATTTCAGAAGAAGACTTTAAATTAAGAGGACAAGGAGATTTATTTGGTACTAAACAATCAGGAGATATGACATTTAATATTGCTAGTATAAAAAACGATTATAAGATACTTTTGCAAGCAAAAAAAGACTCAAACGAATATCTATTAAATAAAGAAACAGATAAAGATGATTTAAAAAAAGTACTTATTAATGAGATAGCAGAAGGCTAAATAAGTAGGTATAAATTTGACAAATTAAATAATTTATGTTAATATACAAAACCTGTGAGGGGTATATTATATATAACATGTTTAATTTTCAGCATGTAATATACTTAACACCATTAGTTTAAATTACATGCTTTTATTTTGTTGAAATATAGGAGGAATGAATAATGAATAAGTATGAAAAAAGATATAAAAAACAATATAATAAAGAAATGTTAAAACACAAAAGAAATTTTAAAGAATTAGGATTTAATATTGAAAGTAAGGGATGTGAATATTTTATTGATGTAGTTGATTGGATAAAAAAAGAAAACGATGAATTAAAATCAAAAAATAAAGAGGAACTAACAGAAGAAGAGTTAAAAGAAAACATACCTAGTTATTGCCTAGAAATATATCATTTTGATCGTGAATGTGGAAGAATTTCATTCTATAAAGAAATACTAAAATTTCTAAATAAAGAAGCAGAAAGACCAGAAGAATCTTTTGATGAATATGTAGTTAGAGCAGAAAATATTATATCAAATGCAGCAATTGGTTATTATAATTTATATGTTAAACATAATGATGATCTTCAAAATAATATAAATAAAACAAAAGTAAAAAAATAGTTAGCGTAAACTAACTTTTTTTATTAAAAAATTATTTATTTTGAATTGACTTTTTTTAAAAATTACCTTATGATTAAGATGCGTGGTACAATATATATCACGCCGATTATCTCTCACGATTTAATGTGAGAGTATATTCAACCGAACCCCCTGAAGACCATGTCGTGAGACATGGTCACTTTATTTTATAAGGGTTTTAAGTTATTTTCTTAGGTTCTACCTACCCAGCTACCTACCCAATAGTAGTATGTAGTTTATAAAAGTTTATTATTAATTAAGGGAATTCATTGTATTAACAACGTCTTCCATTTTGTTTTTGAATAGATGAGAATAAGTGTTAAGAGTCTCATCTATTTTTGTATGTCCTAAGTATTTAGCAACTATCATTACATTAGCACCGCTATTTATTAAAAGGGATGCACAACTATGTCTAAAATCATGTAATCTAATTTGTTTTACTCCAGCTTTTTCTGCAATTCTTATCTTTTCTAATCTTAAAGTATCTGGTTTTATTGGCTCA
>OMUM01000180.1 GCA_900314225.1 uncultured bacterium
ATTTGTGTAGTCGTAATAAATGCTGAAGAAGGAATTAAAGAGCATGATAAACATATTGCTGGATATGCTATCGAACGAGGTAAAGGTTTAATATTTGCTGTTAATAAATGGGATACCGTAAAAGATACAACAATTAATGACTTTCAAAAATTAATGCGAGCAGAATTTCAATTTGCCCCTTATGCCCCAATCGTATTCTTATCGGCTCTTACTAAAAAAAGAATTCATACATTAATGCCAGAAATAATAAAAGTAAAAGAAAATATTAAAAGAGAAATAAAGACTTCACTTCTCAATGAAGTAATAAATGATGCCTATGAACTAAACATTCCACCTTCATATAAAGGCAAAAGATTAAAAATATATTTCACAGCGCAAACTGATATTAAACCACCAAAATTCACTTTTAGAGTAAATAATAAAGGACTAGTTCACTTCTCTTATGAAAGATATTTAGAAAATAAAATAAGAGAAAACTTTGATTTTGAAGGAACACCAATAATACTACAATTTAAAAATAGAAGTGGTGATGAATTATGATAATTGGAAATAACAATAGTAACAATACTTTTAGTAATAGAACATTTACCAATAAATTTAATCAAATAAATAAGGAACATGAATTGAATAAAGATAAGGTAAACATAAATCAAGTAGACAAAAAAGCCTTTAATTATGGTGATAGTACAAATAAAAATCAAATGGCTGATAAATCATTTGCTATGCTCCAAGATAGATATAATAAAGGATTAATAAGTTTAGAAGAATTTACTAAAAAATGTAATCAACTAGCTAAACAAAGAAGAAATTAATAATAACCTCTTACATATAATTATGTAGGAGGTTATATGTTTAAAGATAATTTATTTAACAGAATAGAAAAAAAAACAAATGTAAATAAAGAAACAATACTAAATTTAGCTGATAAATTAAAAGGCAACAATATGAAAGATGAAAAATCAATTAGAGAAGTAATCCAAGAATTATGTAAAATTACAGGAAAAAATATTTCCAAAGAAAAAGAAGATAAAATAATAAATACAATTATAAATGACCAAGTACCACAAAATGTTGACGAAATGTTTTAAAAGACTATAAATTTAGTCTTTTTTATTATATAATTATATAGAATAGGAGAATATATATGAAAGATAGTTTTAATTATTATTATGATGAAGAAAAAAATATTATTTATATAACAAGAGATTTATTAGAAAAATCTAGAGAATTAGAAATGAATATTGAAGGTAATCCAAAATTAATAGATAATTCTAATTGTTATTCTATTAATTATAGAGATTTAAAGAAATTAGAAGATAAACTTAATCTTGAAGGAAACGAAATAAAAATAACTACTAAAGAAAGACCTACTAATATTTTAATAGTTTATAAATTAGGAGAAGAACTATATACAACAAAAAAGATATCTGATACTAATATAACAAAAAAAATATTAAATAAAATCTGTTATAAAACAAATTTAGAAGAATTAAACAATGAAAAATATGTAATAGTTAAGGTATACCATTCACACAAAGAAGACTCTAAACCAATTACAATTTGTAATTATAATAATATTTTATTCATTCCAGAAAACTTCTTAAATGAAAATAATTTAAATATTGAAAATAAAAGAAGAATAAAAGTAAACGATGAAATATATATAGAAATAGAAAATAATGAACTAGAACAAATGAGAAATAATTTTAATATACAATTTATAATTAAAGAAATAATACCTGCAAATAAATAAGTAGATTCATGAAGTGAACCCCATTTTGGACACTTTTAAAAAAAAGTAGTTTAATATAAAATAACATCTCAAGAAAGTGAGGTGTTATTTTTATGGGTAAACATTATTCAGAAGAATTTAAAACTCAAGTACTTAATGATTATAAAACTGGTAATTATGGTGGTTACATACAGGTGGCTAAGAAGTATGGTATTAGTCATGGCACACTATCTAATTGGATTTATAAAGAAAAGCGTCAAGGAAACTTAGATAATGATATTCATAATGCAAGAGGAAGAAAAAAAGAAAAAAACATAGACTATAAAGAAAGGTATGAAATACTAAAAAAATACCAAGCCTTCCTAAAGGCACAACGAGAGAGAAAGTAACATTTATTAATTTATATATAAATGAATACAAGCTTTCTAACATGTGTGCTGTTTTAGAAATAAGTAAAAGAACTTATTATAAATATAGGAATGCTGAAGATAAAGATTATTATGATTATTTAATAATAAAAGAAGTATTTGATGAATCAAAAGGCACATATGGATATCGTAGGATAACCGAAGGTGTAAAGATTAAATATGGTGTAATATTTAATCACAAAAAGGTATTAAGAATAATGAATAAATATCATTTAATGCCTAAATATCATAAAAAGTTAAATAAAACTACTTATAAGAGAATTGAATCCAATGTTATGCCAAATTTACTAAGAAGGAACTTTAAAGCAACTAAACCAAATCAAAAATGGACAACAGATATAACATATTTAATTTATAAAGATAAACGATTATATTTATCAACAATACTTGATTTA
>OMUM01000096.1 GCA_900314225.1 uncultured bacterium
GAATTTAAAGGAATATATTCTGAAATTACAGATATTGATAATAATTTAACAAAAATTATTACTAATGATAATTCATTATTAACAGAAGATGAATATAATAAATCTTTTTCAGAATCAAGTGATTTAATCGTAGCACATACTGTTTTAAGTAATAATATAGAATTAGCAGATTTAATTTATTTTGATGATGATAATTTATATTTAATTCATAATAAATCTAAATTTCAAGGTAACGGTGCAAGAGATGTATTAAATCAAATTTTAACATCTGCAGAATTTATTAGCCATTATTTGATGGATCGTGATAAAAGGGATATATTTGAAAAATATTATGAAGATATTAAAGAAAAATATCCAGAAAACAAAAAAATTAAAACTATTGAAAAATCAGAATTTGTTGATTTATTTATGAGACCGAATATTTATTATGTAGCTGGATTTATGCAAAATCTATCAGATAATACAGAATCAAATTATGCAAAATTTATAACATTAGATGCATGTAAGAAATTAAATGAAAAAGGATATAAATTGTTATTATTTAATATTAATTCAAAATAGGAGGTAACAGATGATTTATATAACTGGTGATACACATAGGGACTTTTCAAGGCTTTATAAATTAAAAGAAAATAAAGATGATATGTTAATAGTATTAGGAGACGCTGGTATTAATTATTATCTTAATGAAGAAGATATTAGATATAAAGAATATTTGAAAAAGTTTAAATTAAAAATATTTTGTATAAGAGGTAATCACGAAGAAAGACCAGAAAATATTAATACTTATAAGGAAGTTGAAATGTTTGGCGGTAAGGTATTTATTGAAGAAAACTATCCGAACTTAATATTTGCAAAAGATGGTGAAATTTACAATATTGATGGTAAAAGTGTTCTTGTAATTGGTGGAGCTTACTCAGTAGATAAAGAATATAGATTAATGTATGGGCATAAATGGTTTAAAGATGAGCAATTAACAAAAGAAGAAATGGATACTATTTTAGAAAAAGTAAAAGGTAAACATTTTGATATAGTTCTTACACATACTTGCCCATATAAATATGAGCCTAGAGAAGTATTTATGCAAGGGTTGGATCAATCAAAAGTAGATAAATCTATGGAACATTTTTTAGATGAAATAGAAGAAAATATTAGCTATCACAAATGGTATTGTGGGCACTATCATACAGAAAAACAAATTGATAAATTAGAATTTATGTTTGGTAGAATTAAGATATTTAATAAAGATGAATTTGTTCCTAAATATAATAGAAATGGATACGAAATAATAAGAGATTATTGTAAACAAAACGATGTTAATAAAGATGATAAAGTATGTTGCCCTAAATGTAGATCTACAGATATAGTTATGCAAAAAGGTGATGGAGAAAGCATTTATGGTATAGATGAAATAGCAATAATATGTAATAATTGTAAAAAAGTATACGGGTTTAATGATGTTAAATATAGACCTAATTGTCCTAAAGAGTTATGAAACTAGAGTTGATAAAAAAATCACTCTTTTTTTTATGATATTTATTGAATAAAAGTTAAATACATTATATAATTATATTAACGAGAATGCTAATAAGCATACATGTTAATATAACGGAGGTTGTTATGGCTAAAATTAATTTAGGAAATTTTATTATTAAAAAAAGAAAAAAATTAAATTTGTCTTCGAGACAATTAGCTTTAGCATGTGATGTAACACCACCATATATGAGTGATATAGAAAAGAATAAGAGAATTCCATCTTTTGATTTGCTAACAAGGTTGACTAAAGAGTTGAAACTGGAAGAACAAGAAATTTATCAGCTATTTGATTTGGCTGTAGATGATAATAAAGGTAAAGTATCATATGACATTGCAGAATATATAATGAGTAACGATGAATTAAGACAATGCATTAGGTTTGTAATAAAAAATAAAGATGATGTTATATGGAAAAAATTGTTAAATGAAATTAATCAGGAGGGTCAATTATGAAAAAATATACTTATATAGATTTATTTGCAGGAGCAGGTGGCATGTCATTAGGTTTTGATAATGCAGGATTTAAAAATCTTTTAGCAGTAGAATTTAATAAAGATTTTGCAGAAACTTATAAGAAAAATTTTCCTAGACATAATTTGATAGTTGATGATATAAAAAATGTAACTGAAAAACAAATTTATGATATAATTAAAAGTGAAAAAGTAGATGTTATAATAGGCGGTCCACCTTGTCAAGGATTTTCGATTGCTGGAAACATTGGCCGAAATTTTATTGATGATGATAGGAATAGATTATTTAAAGAATTTGTAAGATTCGTAAAAATTATTAAGCCTAGAATGTTTGTTTTAGAAAATGTTGCAGCAATGGAAAGACACAACAAAGGGAAAACTATAAAAGAGATAGTTTCATCTTTTAAAGAAATTGGTTATGACATAAAATATAAGGTTCTTAATGCAGTAAATTATGGAGTTCCACAAGAAAGAAGAAGAATCTTCATTGTTGGCACACTAGGTAAAAATAGTTTTGAATACCCACAAGAGAGTGATAAAATTGTCACTGTAAAAGAAGCTATAGATGATCTACCAAAATTGGAAAATGGGGAAACTAGTGAAATTCCAAATCATACTGCAATGAAACATTCTGCTCAAATGTTAGAAAAAATGAGTTATGTTTCAGATGGTGGTAATAGAAATGATATACCAGAAAAGTTGCGACCAAAGTCAGGAGATAGTAGAAAATATATAAGATATAATAGCAAAAAACCATCTTTTTGTGTCACTGGTGAT
>OMUM01000059.1 GCA_900314225.1 uncultured bacterium
ATTATATAATAGAAAACAATTTTTTAAAAGAAAAAAGTAACAAAAAACTATAAAGCATTTGAAACTTTATAGTTTTTTGGTTTATTTATTGTATTCTTTTAATAATTCAACAACTTTTCTTACTTCAAGATCGTATTTTACCATTTCAAGCCCACCAAATTGGTTTAAAAATTCATCTTTTTTCATATTGTATTTTTTAGCAAGTTCATCTGCCTCTTTGTCGGCTTCTTCATCTGTAATAACTACTTTTTCCATTACTTTTATTTCATCAATCATTAATCTATATAGAACATTATTAAATGCTTCTTTTTCCATTTGAGATTTTAATTGTTCTTCAGTAGATCCAGTAAATTGATAATATAAGTCTAATGAAATACCTTGCATTTTCATCTGTTCTTTAAATCTATCCATTAAACGATTAACTTCTTCATTAACCATTTCTTCTGGAATATCAACATCAACATTCTTAGAAACACCTTCAAGTATAGCATCAACATACTTATTTTCAGCATCCATTTCTTTTTGAGCTTTGATAGATCCTTTTATTTCATTTCTTAATTTTTCTTCAGAATCTATTCCTTCCATACCAAGATCATCAAAGAAATCCTCATCTAATTCACGTTGTTTCTTTTCCTTTACTTCATTAACTTTTACTTTAAATACAACTGGAGCACCTGCTAAATCTTTTACATGATAATCTTCTGGAAAACTTAAATTAATATCTTTTTCATCTCCAGCTTTCATGCCAATTATTTGATCTTCAAATCCAGGAATAAATGTATTTGAACCAATTTCAAGTGAGTAGTTTTCACCTTTTCCACCATCAAAAGCTACTCCATCTTTGAAGCCTTCAAAATCAATAATTGCTATATTACCTTTTTCAGCTTTTCCATCTTTAGTAACTAATTCAGTATATCTTTCAAGTAAATGACCAAGTTCATGATTAATTTCATCTTCTGTTACTTCAATTTTTTCTGGTTTGATATTTAATCCCTTATATTTATTAATTTTTACTTCTGGCTTTGTGATAATTTTAAAAGTAAATTCAACTCCATCTTCTCCAATATTTTTTAAATTAACTTCAGGTTGAACAACAGGTTCTAATTTTGAATCATCCATTGCCTTTTGATATGCATCAGGTAAAACATCATCTGCTGCATCTAAATATAATGATTCTTTACCAAATTTTTTTTCATAAACATTTCTAGGTACTTTTCCTTTTCTAAAACCGTCAACACTTACTGTTTTTTGTTTTTTATTAAAAACTCTATCTAAAGCTTTTTTCCAAGCATCTCCGTCAATTTTAACACTTACTTCATGTTTATTTTTATTTTCTTTTTTTTCTTTTTCAATTTTAGTTTCTTCTTTTTTTGCCATAATATCCCTCCAATGACATATATTATATCTTATATTTTTAGTTTCTACAATATTTTGTCATATAAATTATTCTAAATCGTTATTTTTTAATAGTGTTTTTTTATATGAGAATCCTTCTTCTAAATCTTTTTTTCCTTTAAAAAATTCTTGTAATTTTTTTGGATAATCATTGTTATTTTTAATATAGCTATCTACTTCTTCCTTAGTTCTTTCCAATTCTGGTAAATGTAAAAAAGTTGCTGACGTGCAGTTAACAGGTGTATTAGTTATCAAATCACGTAATCCGTTGTCATCTTCAATTAATAAGATGTCATAAATAATACCTCTTTCTTTGAACATTTTTTTAGTTTCTTTTTGATATTTTTCCATAAACTCTTCAAAATAAGAACTTTCAAATATTGGTTCTCCATAATAGCTATAATATTCATCTTCTCTATCTGCTAAACTATCATCATTATCACATAAAATATCATAAAACGTTCTACCATTTATAACAAAGAATTTACTAGAAACAGGTACTGAATAATACTTTACCTCCCCTTTTTTTCTTACTTTAATACTTTTTTTCATAAACAGACCTCCCTTTCTAACTTCTAATAACGTGTTATATTATAACATATAAATCAGTTATTTTTAATTAAAAACAAGTTTTAAAGAAGGCTTTTAGTTAAAGTTTACATTATTTTACATATATAAAAACAAAACAAATTATTTTTTGTTTTGTTTAAGAATAAAATTATAAGAATCTCTCATCATATCTTCAATATCAAGCTCAGCTTTCCAACCAAGTTCTTTTAAGGCAAGTGATGAGTCTGCGTAGCAACTAGCAATATCTCCAGGTCTACGTTCAACAATTTTATATGGAACTTTTACATTGTTGACTTTTTCAAATGTTTTTACCATATCTAACACACTATAACCATGTCCTGTTCCAAGGTTATAATAATGAATTCCTGTTGTATTAAATGCTTTTTCAAGGGCCTTTATATGCCCCTTAGCTAGATCAACAACATGAATATAATCTCTAACCCCTGTTCCGTCTGGAGTATCATAATCATTGCCAAAAATACTTAGCATTTTTAATTCACCTGAGGCAACTCTAACAATATATGGCATTAAGTTATTAGGAATTCCATTAGGTTTTTCGCCAATAAGACCTGATTTATGAGCTCCAATAGGATTAAAATATCTAAGAACAATGGGAGTAAATTCTTTATCTGAAATAACTATATCTTTTAAAATCTGTTCAATCATTAATTTACTAGTACCATATGGATTAGTTGTTCCTCCAACTTTACAATCTTCTGTTAATGGTAGCTTTTCTGGTGTACCATATACAGTTGCAGATGAAGAGAATATAAACTTATTGCATTTATGTTTTTTCATAACTTCACATAAGTATAAAGTAGAGATTAAATTATTTTCATAATACATAATTGGCTTTTCAACACTTTCACCGACAGCTTTAAAGCCTGCAAAATGAATAACAGCGTCAATCTTGTTCTCAGAAAATATTTTTTCTAATATATTCTTATCACAAACATTATTTTGATAAAATTTAAAACTCTTGTTAGTAATCTTTTCTATTTTATCTTTAATATCAATAGAAGAATTTGATAAATCATCAATTACAATAACATTGTAATTAGCTTCAAGTAATTCAACAACAGTGTGACTTCCAATAAAGCCAAGTCCACCAGTAACTAAAATATTTTTCATTTTTTCCCTCCATATATTTCATTGTAAACATTTACAACTTGTAACATTTCTTTTGCAATACTTAAGTCTATGGTACCATCATTAATACTTTTTTTCAAGAAACTATCTAAATCTGAAAAGTTGACATAAAATAGATTAAAATCTGTAGCAAGTTCTAATTCATCATAGTGCGTCTTACTAAAATCTGGTAATTTGTCAGTTAAAATTCTAAAATAATAAATACTATTTAACACACATTTTCCACTACCGAAATAATTATCATCGTAAGTAGTAATACATAAAAATGGAGCTTCACTTATATTGATATCAATTCCTGTTTCTTCTCTTATTTCTCTGGTTAAGCACCCTTTCATATCTTCATTTTCTTCTAAATGACCACCTGGGAATTGATAAGTATTATTATTATGAGCAAGCAAAATTTTACCTTTAGAATTTATTAGTAATCCTTTAACTCTAGTAACTTTTAATTCTATATCACTATTTGTTAAATTATTGTTATTAAATACTATTTTTTTCATTAAATCACCTATAAGAATCTTTCCCAGTATTCAACAGTAGCTGGGTTAACTGAATTGTATACAACATCAATCATATTTCTCATTGCATCGGCCTTTTTCCATATAGTTGTTCCATAATTTAGGCAACTTGCTTTTGATGAAGCCATCATATATTCAAAGGTTGATGCTCTATCTTCTTCAGGAGAAGTTTGAGCATAATTATTTACAAAATAAGCATCTTGAGAAAATGTATTGCTATAAGATAGATTATTATTTATATTTCCATATGCAAAGCCATTTGGATTAAAAGAATACCATGTATTAAAGTTTGCCCCTTTTTTGAACATATATCTTTCTATATAATGATATGATTCATGATAAAAAGATTCTTCAAATGAATATTTTACAGCGATAGATATAACTGCATAGGTATAGCTTGAGTCTGTAACACCTGTAACACTATCCTCAGAATAATTATTTATGAGCATTATCGTTAATGGAATACCACCATTTTTAATCTCAGCAAAAAAACCGCTTGGATATAAGCTTAATGTCTGATTTAATTTTGTCAAATTAGCGTTAATTGTAGTTGAATTAGTTACTGGTGTTGTGCTTATTCCTGCAACAGTATAGCCATTTGTTTCATCACCATATTTTATAGTAATTCCATAAGTACTTTGAATTTTATTTCTTAAATTATTATTTACCTCCTCTATAGTTGGAATATTATTATTTTGTGGATTAGGATTATTATTTATTGGAGTACTTGGTGTTGAGTTATTATATGTTGGTGTACTTGGTGCTGAGTTATTATATGTTGGTGTACTTGGTGCAGTCGTATTAGAATTATTATTACTATTATTATTTGCAGGGTTGTTGGTTGTTTCTGCTTCATTTGTAGTGCTATTTTTAATTGTATCAGTACTATTTTCTGTACTAGTTGTTGTATTTCCTGGTATAACTTCAGAATCATCAGTTGTAGAAATATTAATTGTACTTTTTTCTTCTTTTGTTACATCCTTAATTGGATCATATAATCTTCTATCATTGTTTACATCTAAGATAGCTCCATATATTAAAAAAACAAATGAAATAACTATTAATATTTTTGCATAATAAGTCAACTGTTCTCTTTTTTTATCTTTCTTATTACGCATATTAACACTCCTTTCATTTATTATTTAGCAATCCAAACTACTAATATAAAAGCAATTATTAAAATTACTATCATTAGAATAAAAATCCATATATTGGCAATACCACTATTATTACTTATTAGATTATCTGTCTTTTTTTCATCGGATGAAAAAAGATCTTTTAAATATTCTGCTTTTTCTTTACTTAGACCATCTATAGTAATTAAATCATTATTACTTGATACTAATCTAAATGTAACATATTCATCATTATCTAAATTTACAATATCATTAATTATAAAATCATCATTATCATTAAGTTTTTTTATTAATGAGTCTAAAAAAACATTATAAAATAAATCATTACACCTAAATGAAACATCTGAAAATTCTTCTTTATCTCCATTCTGACTAATAATTTTTAATTCAATAATACATTTTTCTTTTTTGATATTTAATCTTAAAATTATTGAACTTTTTTTACTTGAAAGTCTAAAAATATTGTATACTCTCTCAATATAATCATTATAATTTTCTTCTGTTAAATTACAATCTAATAAACTATTTTTCATAATTACCCCCTAAGCAGCTATTAAATTTGAATTACTTTTAGTAAGTTCTTTTTCTTTATTTTCTTCATTTCCAGTATCTTTTATTTTTTTGTTAAGTTCGCTTATTTTTTCATATAGACCTTGTGCTTGCTCAACTTTTCCTTCTTTATATAAAGCTGATGCTTCATTTAACATGTCTTCAATATTTTCTTCTGAAGGTGAAAGTAGACCATTACTAACTAAATTTTGAACATCATCTTCTACTCCATTAATATTAATACTTCCAATTTCTTCTCTAGAATTAACTAGGGCTTCTTGCGTTGCTAAAGATTGTCGCAAATTACTAATCTGTTTAGCACTTGTAAGAATTGCTCTAGGGGTATTATTATTTAATTTCATAAAATTAAGCTCTTGATCTGGTTGAATAGATGCTTCGCTGTTTGTCATTTCTGATG
>OMUM01000095.1 GCA_900314225.1 uncultured bacterium
CATGTGGCTCTGGTAAGAAATATAAGCAGTGCCACGGAAAGTAAGATAAAATAAGTGAAAACAAGAAATTCAAAGAATATTAAGTTGGTTCGAGTTTGATAACTTGTCCACGTAATACTAATAAAACCTAAGTAAAACAAGGATGTAGACAACATTTTAAATGTGGACATCCTTTTTTATTACTTTGATTTTTGACAAGATGCAAGTTTAGTGCTATAATCTAACCATATTTTAAATCAGTGATTTGGAGAAGTAGACATTTATGAAATTTATAGAAAGCAACTGGTTGATGGAAAGTTGCAATGGATGAATATTGAATGGACCAAAGAGAGTTTTTCAGAAATTAATTAAAGTATGAAAAATCGGGAGTTTCTACCCGTTATCAAGTGAACATATATGATGGTATATGAAATGAAACTATTATTAGGTGGCACAAGATTCTTGTCTTAATTTTTAGACTGGAATCTTTTTTTATTTATAAGAAGGAGATGGTTGTATGGAAAAGTATTTGAAACGATGGTGTAAGTTATATTAATCATTGATTTAAAATATAAAAATATAAGAAAGAAGGAAAAAATATGAAAACAATGATTACAGGTGTAAGACCTACAGGAAGTATAACTTTAGCAAACTATATTGGAGGAATAAAAGGATTTGTAGAACAACAATATAAATATAATTCATTAATATTTATTGCAGATATTCATGGATTGACAACTTATATTGAGCCAAAAGAAATAAGAAATAATATATTAGATATAACAGCAATGTATATAGCTTGTGGAATTGATATTAATAATACGGCATTATTTATGCAAAGTAATGTATTAGAACATTGTAATTTAGGATTTTTAATGTCATTTCAATGTAGTGTTGGAGAATTATCTAGAATGACACAATTTAAATCTAAAAAACAACAATTAGGAAAAAGTGAAAAAGATATGGGATTATTTATTTATCCAACTTTAATGGCAGCAGATATATTATTATATGATGCTGAAATAGTACCAGTAGGTGCAGATCAAAGACAGCACATTGAAAAAACTAGAGATTTTGGAGAAAGATTTAATAATATTTATGGTAATACCTTCAAATTACCAGAATATCAAATACCTAAAATAGGTGCTAAAATAATGAACTTACAAGATCCAAGCGTTAAAATGAGTAAATCTGCTCCAAAGGATGATAAAGGGACAATATTTATGTTAGATGATATAGAAATAACAAGAAAGAAAATAATGTCTGCGTGTACAGATAGCGAGGGAAAAGTTTATTATGATGAGGATAGTAAACCGGGAATATCTAATTTAATATCATTAGTATGTGTAGTTAATAATATGACTATAGAGGAAGCTAATGAAAAATATAAGGATTATAATTATAAAGATTTTAAAATTGAAGTTGCTGATAGTGTTTGTAAATTTATTAAAGGTATTCAAGACAAATTTTATCAATATAGAAATGATGAAAAACATTTAAAAGAAATATTAACAAATGGTGCTAATAAAGCTAGAGTATATGCTTCTAAAAAAATGGAAATAGTAAAAGAAAAAGTAGGACTTAGTATTTAAAATAAAAAATGTTAGTATGTGTATGCTAACATTTTTTTGTAAAGGAGATGAGAAATTATTATTAGTATTAGAAAAAGAAATAATCTGTATGAATACAGATTTGAAGCAGGAAAGGTTAATGGTAAAAGAAAACAAATATCAAAATCTGGTTTTAAGACAAAAAAAGATGCATATATAGCAGGACAAAGAGCATATGAAGAATTTATTAGTGGAGAAAATACAAGAGAGTGTAATATGTTATATTCTGAATATTTAGATTACTGGATGAGGGAGTATTTTGAAATAAATTATAAATATTCTACAGCAAAAAGATATAAAGAATCTTTTGGTAATATTAAAAGAGAGTTAGGTAATTATAAACTATCTGCAATTACTTCATTTTGTTTAAATAAAGCATTATTAAGATTGTATCAAACCTCTACTACAAAAGAAGCATTAAGAAACTATCAAAAAGTAATTAAAAGTTCATTAAGAGACGCTACTTATTATTTTGGATTTATTAAATATAATCCAGCAGCAGATTTACAGATACCTAGAATATTATCATTTGAATTAAAAAAAACAATATAGGTCACATCTATACTAAAGAAGAAATAGAAATAATTTTAGACAGATTTAAGAATAACAAAGTTTTTGTATGTGCGTTTTTAACTGCTTGCTATACGGGAATGAGAACTGGTGAAGTATTTGCATTAACTTGGGATGATATTGATTTAGACAATAGAATTATCAAAGTTAATAAGACTGTTTATGCAAAAGACAAAGAAGAAAATGGCAGATGGTACTTAGGTACAACAAAAACAATAGGCAGTAGTAGAGAGGTTTATATTTGTGATACTTTATATTCAGTATTATCTGATTATAAAAAACTACAAGTTAAATATAAGAAAGAATATGGCAAAAAGTATAAGGGATATACCTTAAAGGAAATAAAAAATAAGTATGGTAAGTTAATGGAATATAAAATTGTAGAAAGTAATTCCAAACATAATAGAGTAGAAATTGTATTTACTAGGAAAGATGGAACATATTCAGGAACAGATATTATAAAATATCCTTTTAAAATAATTCATTATGAGTTAGGAATTAGCTGTAGATTTTACGATTTAAGAGGAAGTTTTGGTACATTAGTTTAAGAAATGGCTGTGAAATAAAAGATATTGCTGAAGTACTAGGACATAGAAGGATAGAAACAACACAAAAATATTATATTATTAGTAATAAAGTTAATAAAAGCAAAGTAATTAAAATCTTTGAAAATAATTTAAAAAATAATTAACAAAAAGTATAAAGTAGTAATATGATTATTATTGGACTTATTAATAAATTTAATAAAATATGTGTTAAAATTATAGTAGGATGTGAGACTATGAAAAAACACGAATTTACAAAATATGAAATTGCCACTTATTTAAGAGATTATAATAGAACTATGACATATGCAATTATGAACCAAGATGTTTCATTTTATGAAGTTTTTAAACATCATATGTGTGCTGATGGTAGAATACAATATGCTATTAAAGATTATTATTACGAAATGATTTCTATATATGAAGTATTATTACTGTCAAAATTTTTAACAACATTGTATGATAATTATTTCGATAATTTGTTGGAAACTAGTATAAATAGAATTAATATTCCTGATAGTATATTTATTAATAATAATGACAGATCAAAATTTAGCAACAAACAAATAATTAAATTTATAAGAAATGCACTTAATCACAATGATAATCCTACTCATGGTTTAGCAAGATTTATAAGAATTAATGAAGATGAAAAAGAAAAGATAAAAGTAGAAATTTTGTTAAGAAATACTAAACCAATTCCATTTCATATTATGTTAGATATAAATGAATTGATGTCAATTTGCTTTGAAATAAAAAATGCTAATTCAATAATCATAGCATCTAATCGCTCAACAAGACCAATTTCATTGAATTCATCTAATGTTAATGAAACACTAAACAATATGCTTTTGAGAAAATTCTTCGCTAGGAAAAAACTAACAGATGAACAAAAAGAAAAAATAATTTCTCACATTAATAGTGGAAATAAGACTAAAAACTATGAGGAATTCTTTCTAGAAAATGGTATGGAATATAAAGATATTCAATACTCCATAGCCCAAAAAATAAAAATTGAAGAAGATTTAAAATATTGGGAAAGTTTAGGTGAAAAGGGAAATGATGTAATCTCACATTTATTAGATAAAGTAATGCCATTTTCATGGACTAAAGATAGAGTTTTAACAATGAATTTGATTTTGTCCAACTATTATATGCGAAATGGCAAGAGTACAATTTTCGATTTAGTGAATGATGCTAGGCAAGTATATCAAAGTAAAACTTTAAATGAAGAATCACCACTAAAACTTTATGGCAAAACATTTGGTATTGATGATAATATATTATATGATTCTATTGATTTTGAAAACTTATTATCTATTACAAATGCAATCTATTATGGATATTTATTTGATACATTAATAATGGATAATGAAGTAAACATTACCGATTCCAAAATTGTAAAGAGAGAAAAGATTAGAGATTCGTTTGTACATATGAGATGGTATAAAGGAACAAATGAATGTTTCAAATTATTTGATTGGGATAATGGTATAGACAATGAATATAATCCAAATAATCCTGAATTTTGGAAATATAATGTACGATATGTGGATATGGCAAATTGTGCCGAGTCATATTTTCAGAGAATTGTAAAGCCAAAAACTAATACTAGTGGATATATGGATTCTCCAATTCATTTTAAAAAGAATTTTTCAGAAGATGGGACGAGTTTAGTAATAGGAATTTCTTTTATTAAAAATGGAGTTTTCTACTATTTTGATTTAAACGATAACAATGAAGAATTTAATTTACTTGTTTGTGATGATAGTCAGATTCAAAGATTAGCAAATGAAGAAGAAAAACAAATTTTTATTTCTGAACTCGATAATCTATCAGAAAAAGAAAAAAATGATTTTTCAAGTATTATTGATAATATAAAAAACAAGCTAATACATTCTACTAAAAAACATTAATATTTTGTATAATACTACTTGTGTCTATATAATATTTTTGAATTAATAAGATTAACAAATTATAAATAATATGAATAATATAAATGTCATATTTGCACATTTAATAAAAAAGAAAAATATGATATACTAATTTTAGTGAACGAATGTGGTCAATGTCCACAAATAGTCCACAGTAGAGAAATACGAATAGTACAGATAATACTATAAATACAAAAAAAACAGATGATACCAAATACCGGAATACAATAAATACAAATAGTACTATAAATACAATAAATAACATAAATATAGGAATGTTCAGTTCATGTGG
>OMUM01000058.1 GCA_900314225.1 uncultured bacterium
ATTCTAAGGAAAAAGAAAAATTCAAGTACCTAATTATGATGGGACTTGAAAAAGATGAGTTAGATTCAATTCCTAAGGGAGATACTATAATGAATAAATATAAAGATAAAATAACTAAATTAAATGAAGAACCAAAGTTTCAAGAATATATGACTAAAGAAGAAGATGATAGAAAAATGTATAATACCAAGATAAATTATGCTCGTAAATCTGGGATAGAATATACTGCAAAAAATATGTTAAAGAAAAGCTTTGATATTGCGACAATTTCTGAAATTACCGGTCTAACTACAGAAGAGATAAGGAATCTAGAAAAATAACTAGATTCTTTTATTTATTAACTAGATTCTTTTATTTATTAACTAGATTCTTTAAAATTAAATATAAATAAAAATACTAATTATCCATTTACATACAACTAACAATAATATTATTTAATTATTATTATAAAAAAATATAAATATACCATTACCAATAGTCCTTTTTCTTTTGTACTAGTAATTTAATAAAATAAATATTATAATAAATCTATCAAAGGAGTTGATTCCTATCAAAAAATGTGTAATTATAATGAATCCTGAAAGTGGAAAAAAGAAGCATATTAAATCATATGAAGAGTTTTATGATATTTTGAGAGATTATGGTTATGATACTAAAATTGTTTTTACTAAAGCTAAGGGTGATGCCACAAGAATTGTTGAATCTCTTCCAAATGATATTTCTTTAGTCATAAGTGGGGGTGGAGATGGGACATTAAATGAAATAGTAACAGGTGATGTAAGAAGAGAACATCCACTTACTATTGCTCCTTTACCGTTAGGTAGTACAAATGATGTTGGAAACATGTATGGCCTAGATCAGAGTGTATATGGTAATTTAAGGAAAATATTATCAGGAAAAGCTAAAAAAGTAGATGTTTGTTTTATTAATAATACACCATTTGTTTATGTAGCTTGTCTAGGAGACTATATTGATATGGCCTATAATACACCTCGCTCCTTAAAAAAGAAATATGGAAAAATAGCTTATGTTCTATATGGAGCAAAACAATTAAGAAATAAAATTCATAAATATCACATAAAATATAAAATAGATAATAAAGAGTATGAAGGAGTATATTCATTTATTTTTATTTCGAATTCATCAAGAATTGCAGGTCAATCAGATGTCTATTATGATGTTAAGTTAGATGACAAGAAATTTGAAGTAGCTCTTGCTAATGTAAAAGACAAAAAAGATATGTTTAGAATGCTAGTACAAACACAAACACTTGATATCAAAGATATACCTGGAATAACATATTACCGAACAGATAATTTAGAAATAGAATTCATCGATCCACCAAAAACATCTTGGTGTTTAGATGGAGAAGAGTATAAGTCTGCCTCAATTAATTTTAAATTTGATCTAGATCAATGCATTAAAATGCAAGTACCAAATGATAATATAAAGAAAATATTTAAAGAATGATGAGGTGTTAGTAGTGACAAAGAAGTTAAAAAAAAATAAAATTAATATTAATAAAATATTTTCCAAAAAGGAACATCGAAAAAAGTTAATAATTTATATTACTTTAAGAATACTTGTAATTATATGTATGATTGCTGAAATATTACACGGAGACTTAAATAATGTTTTACTTTGTATTTTAACTTTAATATTATTCACTCTACCAGATTTCGTCTCTAATAAATTTGAAGTTGATCTTCCTGATACCTTAGAAATAATTACTTATTTGTTTATCTTTGCTGCTGAAATATTAGGTGAAATTCAAAGATTTTTCTTAATATTTCCATACTGGGATACTATGTTACATACTTTAAATGGCTTTTTGCAAGCAGCTATTGGCTTTTCTTTAGTAGATATTTTAAATAAAAATGATTCTCGTATCAACATGACACCAGGATTTGTAGCTTTAGTTGCTTTTACATTTTCTATGACAGTTGGTGTTATTTGGGAATTTGTTGAGTTTGGTGCTGATCACTATTTTTATCAAGATATGCAAAAAGACCGTATTGTGTCAACTATTTCTTCTGTTAAAATAAATCCGACTGGTGAAAATGTACCCGTTGTCTTAAAAGATATTACTAAAACTATTATATATAGTAATAATGGTAATGAAATGACTACTATTGATAATGGCTACTTAGATATAGGAATAATAGATACAATGAAAGATCTATTTGTTAATTTTATAGGAGCTATAGTCTTCTCTATTCTAGGTTATATGTATATTATAAATAGAGATGGTTATAAATTTCTAGAGAATATTCTTCCAAAAAAGAAAGTAAAAGAAATATCTTAAAAGTTGAATATCAACTTTTTTTTAATTTGAATTTATGTTATTCTATTAATATAATAAAGGAAGTAAATTATAATGGATGACAAAAAGGTAGTTAAAATTAAAACTCAGAAACTTCAAAGAAGAAAGCCAATAAAAAAAGAAATAGATGAAACAAGATTTGCTATTAAAATGTTTATGTGCTTAGTTTATTTAATGATTATAACTATTCTTTTTGTGTGTTCATATAGAATATTTGAAGAAAAAAAGGAAGTAGTTCCATGGTCAGATGTTGAAACAGTAGAAGATTATACTTATATAACTATTAATAAAATGTCTGAAAAATTTGCTTATTATCAAGACACTAATGTTGGTATACATTTTGTTATCGAAAAAGAATCAACTGGTTTATGGCATACTTATTTGATTGCTATTAATGAAAATGATTATAATAAATACAAAGCTATAATAGATTATACTTATGAGAGAACAACAACAATTCCAAAGCCTATAAAAGTATATGGTTATCCTGTAATTACAAATGATGAAATAAAAAATCTAGCTATTAAAAATATAAAAAACTTTGTACCAGCAGAAAATGAAGTCCAAATAACCAACGAAAACTATGATACATATTTAACTAATAGTTACCTAGATACTACTAGAAGTAAGGAAAATAGATTTAATATTATTTTGTTTATTTCTCTATTGCTCCTATTAATTGTAATAGTTCTATTAATCGCAACCATCTTTAATAAAGATAAAATAGTTGATAATATAGATGAAAAACTTGAAGAAGATATAAAAGTAACAAAAAAGATATTTAAAAAGAATAGAAAATCTAGAAAATAACTAGATTTTTTTTAAAATATTATGTTTCTTGCGAATGATATATATGAGACTAAAAAATACTGAAAAAATATTTTACAACAATTTCTAAAATTACAAAGTAGGTAGATAAGGTTTTATTTTTTTTAAAAAATGTTATAATACTAATAGAAATGTAGGTGTTAAAATGAAATTTCAAGAAATAACCGAGAAAGAATATCAAAAGTTTTGGGAAAATCATCCTTTAAAAACATTTTTATCCGCCCCAGAAATATCTAAATTACGTGAGAAATCTGGTTGGATTACCTATTTTGTTGGTGTAAAAGAAAATAAAAAAATAATTGCCGCAACTATGTTACTTGCTCATAAAAGACATTTTGGCAAATACGAATTTTATTCGCCACGTGGCTATTTGATGGATTTTAAAAATAAAGAATTACTTACTTTTTTTACAAGTGAATTAAAACAATATATTAAAGATAAAAAAGGCTATGTTTTAAGAATAGATCCCTATGTTATCTATAAACAAAGAGATATTGATGGAAATATTGTTGAAGGTGGAGAAGATAATAGTGATGTTGTCAACAATCTATTAAAACTTGGCTATAAAAAGATCGCCGAAGAGAATATGGAGCAAGTAGGTTGGATGTTCTCACTAAATCTTGAAGGTAAAACAATAGAACAAATTTATAAGGAAATGAAACCTAATACAAGAAATACCATTCGTAAGGCAGAAAAATTTGGAATAACTGTCAATGAAATATCATATGACGAATTAGATAGATTCCAAAGTATTATGGAAGAAACTGGTGCCAGAAAAGGTTTTCATGTAAGAAATCTATCATACTTTCAAGAAATGTATAAATTATTTCATGATAAAAATGAAATTAAATATTTTATCACAGAATTAGATTTAAAGGCTTATATTGAAAGATTAACCAGAGAAAAAAGTGAAAAAGAAGAGAAACTATCTTCTCTAAGTGATGCTAAATATAATGATGGTCAAAAGAAAAATCTTAATAATGAGATAGCATCCATAAATAAAAGAATTGCTGAATCTAACAAGATAAGAAAAGATACTGGAAAAGATGTAATTACTTTATCTGGCTCTATGTTTATGCTAATACAACCAGAAGTAATTTATTTATCTAGTGGAAATTATGAAGAATATATGAATTTTAATTCACAATATTTAATTCAATGGGAACTTATTAAATATGGTATTGAGAATGGTTTTAAGAAACATAACTTTTATGGAATACCTGCTCATATAAATGAACATCCTAAAGATTATGGTATCTATGAATTTAAAAGAGGTTTTAATGGTTATGTTGAAGAATTAATTGGAGAGTTTGCTCTACCAATTACCTGGCATTATAAATTATTTGATATAATTCATAAAATAAAAAAATAGGAGTACAATATGCACAAAACTTATAAAACAAAAGGAACATGTTCAAGTGAAATAAATTTTGATGTTAAAGATAATAAACTATATAATGTAAAATTTACTGGAGGTTGCAATGGTAATTTAAAAGCTATTTCTTCCTTAGTAAATGGTCAATATATTAATCAAGTCATAAATAAATTAAAAGGAATAACTTGTAACAATAAAAATACTTCTTGTGGAGATTGACTAGCAAGACCCTTAGAAGAAATAAAAGGAAATTAAATATGAAAAAGAAAATAGATTATAATTATTTAATTGTTATTTTATTTTGTCTAGTTGAAGTATTATTGATTTCTTCAGGAAATAGAATATTTGGATCAACTATTGATTGGTTACCTCAACATATAGCTTTTCCTGATTATTTTAGACAATTATTTTATAAAACCCATAACTTTCTACCTAGTTTTGCTTTTTCTTTAGGTGCAGGTCAAAATATATATAATTTTTCTTATTATGGTTTATATAATCCATTAATTATTTTCTCATTTTTCTTTCCCTTTATAAAAATGAGTACATATATTAGTCTAATGAATATATTTTTATTCATTTTATTTGGATGTTTATTATACTTTTATTTTAAAAGACATCATGATAATAAATTATCTCTTATAGTAACTCTAATTCTATTATGTGCTTCTCCCATATTATTTCATTTTCATAAACAATATATGTTTGTTGACTATTTACCTTTTTTAATAATTGCTATGATTGGTGTCGATAATTATATTGAAAAAGATCAATTGTCATTAGTTGCTAT
>OMUM01000094.1 GCA_900314225.1 uncultured bacterium
TATTATTAACAAATGAATAAATACTAGAATTATAAGATTCATTATATTGCATAGCAACTTCTACTCTAATATCATTTTCTTCTCCATCAACATCAATAATTGTAGGATGTATTGGATTTTTATTTTTATTAAGCATTTGAACATATTCAACTAATCCACCTTCATAGTGGAAAGAATCTTTTTTATCAGCTTCTCTATCATCATATAAAGATATTCTCAATCCCTTATTTAAATAAGCAAGTTCTTGTAATCTAGTTTTTAAAACATCATAATCAAAAACTGTTGTTTCTGTAAATATTTGGTCATCTGGTAAAAAATGAACTATTGTACCTGTTCTATCTTCATCACATGTATCTATTTCCTTTAATGGTGCATCGGGATGTCCTCCATTACTAAAACGTTGATAGTAAACTTTTCCACCTCTATAAACTGTAACTTCAAGCCAATCACTTAATGCATTAACAACACTAGCTCCAACTCCGTGAAGACCACCAGATACTTTATATCCTCCACCACCAAATTTTCCACCAGCATGAAGAACTGTATAAACCGTCTCTACGGTACTTCTTCCAGTTTTTGGATGAATATCAACAGGAATTCCACGACCATCATCTTTAACAATAATACTATTATCCTTACAAATAGTAACTTCAATATGTGTACAATATCCTGCTAAAGCTTCATCAATAGCATTATCAACAATCTCCCATACTAAATGATGTAAACCTCTAGAACTAGTAGTTCCTATATACATACCAGGTCTTTTTCTAACAGCTTCTAGTCCTTCAAGAACTTGAATTGCTGAAGCATCATATTTTGCTTCTACTTTTTCATCCATAAACACTACCTACTTTCTTTCTATAATTCCATTACTTACTTTAAATAAATAAGCATCCTCAATATATTTCTTATTAATATTTCTTAAATCTGTTGTAGTTATAATACTTTGAATATCATCTTCATTTATAATTTTTAATAATTTATTTCTCTTTTTAACATCCAATTCACTAAAAATATCATCCAATAACAACACAGGATTTGTTCCAGTAAACTCTTTAAATATAGATATTTCTGCTAATTTAAATGATAATATAGCAAGCTTTTGTTGACCTTGAGAACCATAAAATTTTAAATCATTACCCTTATATTCAAAGTAAAAATCATCTCGATGAGGACCAAATATAGTCATACCATAATTTAATTCTTTTAAATAATTCTTTTTAAATGTATGTTTCAATTTCTTTCTAATACTTTCATAATCATAATCTTCTAATGTAATATTAGGAATATATTTAACAACAACTCCATCACTACCTGTTATATATTTATAATATTTATTTATATAAATATTTACTAAATTAATATATTCATTTCTTTTCTGATAAATAAATATAGCTTTTTCTATTAATTTATCACTTAAAATATCTAAATAAGCTTTATCAGCAATATTATTCTCAAAAAGAACTTTTAAATACTCATTTCTAGTCTTTAATAATTTATTATATTCATTATAAATTTTAATATATTCTTTTGATATTTGAGATAATTCAATATTTAGTAAATTTCTCCTTATATTAGGAGACCCTTTAACAATCTCCAAATCATCTGGTGTAAAAACAATAACATTTAAATAAGAAATGTAATCAGCTATTTTCTTTATATTATTACCATTAACCATTACTTTCTTGCCTTCATTATCAATTTCTAAACTTAATTTAGAAATTATTTTATTATTTTTAACAACACCAGTAATTTTACATTTACTTTTACCAAACTTAATTATATTAAAATTATTACCGACTCTATGTGATTTAGTAAGAGCTAGAATAACAATCGATTCAAGGAGATTTGTTTTCCCCTGAGCATTATCACCAATAAATATATTCATTTTTTTATTAAAAGAAACAACTACATTAGAATAATTTCTAAAATTTACTAACTTTATTCTATTAATTTTCATTTAAGACTAATAAAAGGACACATACATCAAAATTCCCCCTTACATGATATTCCTATACATACAGGTAATATTATACCATAAACAGGCCATAAAAACACAAAAAAATAGCAATTTAGCTATTTTTTCTTTTAGTTAAAATAAACTTTAATCGTGCAGATCTAGATACTTGATTTTCAATAGATCTAAAGGAACATGGAACAATAATTTCTTTACCATTATCAAAGACAATTTTTGTATTATTATCATCTATTTTATAAAAAGTCTCTACTCTACCAAAAGAAATCCATGCACAATCGTCAGACCTAGGAGAAGTCGTAGGAAATACAATAATATTATTAGAATCTTCAATAATAATAGGTATCTTATATTCAGCACCTAATATATTCTTAGCACCATCTTTTCTCCCCTCATAAGAACTACCAAAATATTTACAACTTTCTTCCATAATGTGCATCGGAGAATTATCAATAATATATCTACTTTCATCTTCATATATTAGACTTGATTCATCCCCATTTGGTAAAATTGCTAAAGTTCCTTTATTTAGCTCATAAAAATTTTTATTCAACAAAATCCTCCCTTTCAAAATTTTTGCTAATTACCAGTTGTTACAAAAGATAATAATATTTTTTTTTGTCGAAATTAATCTATATTTGTCGAAATTTATATATTTTTATCTTTCTATTTAAATTATTCGTAAAAAAGCTAAAAAATTGCAAAAAAAAAGAAATTTTCTTTCTTTTTAATATGTTCTGATTGGTAAAACTAATTGTGTTAAAGACTCATCTTCCTTAGATTTAATTAAGATAGGTTTAATTTCTCCAACAAAATGTAAATCCACATTTTCTGTTGAAAAACTTTTTAAAGCTTCCATCATATATTTAGCACTAAATGAAATTCTTATATCTTCATCTTTATTTTTAGAAATTTCCATATTTTCTTCAACTCTACCTATTTCAGCAGAACTACTTCTTAATGTTAAAATATTCCCATTAGTTTCTAAAGTAACAGTATTTTTTTCTTTATCACTAGTTAAGATACTTACACGATCAATTACATCATAGAAATTATTTAAATTAGTTGTTATAACTAAGAAAGCATCATCTGGTAATAAATTAGATGTATTTGGGTATGTTCCATTTATAAGTCTAGATTCAAATTTTAAATTACCTATTTTAAACAATACTTTATTATTAAAGATATGTAATTCTACTTCATCTTCATCATTATCAATAATCCTTACAAATTCTAATAAATTATGACTAGGTATTACAATGTTATAATTTTCTTCACTATTTTTTTCTAATTTAACAATTTTTCTTGATAATCTATAAGAATCAGTTGCATTACATTCAAGAATATCACCAACTATATTAAAATTAATTCCTGTTAAAACTGGTTTACTTTCTTCATTAGAAGTAGCAAAAGCTGTTTGATTAACAATATCTTTTAATACACCTGCTTTTATATTAATCTTCTTCTTACTCTCTTCTAAACCAACATTTGGATATTCTGATTCACTTATACCATTTAAATTAAAGCGACTATTAGCAGTATAAATAAGTATCTTTAATTCATCTATTACCTCAATATTAATGTAATCGTCAGGTAATTTTCTTACTATATCTAATATATACTTACCTTGAATTATTATACTACCCTCATTTTCAATTTTAAAATCTTCTTCATTTTTAGCATCAATTGAAGTTTGAATAGTAATATCATTATCACTAGCTGTAAGTATTAATTTCTTTTTCTTTAATTCAAATTTAATTCCTGCCAAAACTGGTATTAAATTTTTAGTTGAAATAGCTTTTGAAACTTTATTTAATGCCTCCAATAATAATTCTTTTTTAATTGTAAATTTCATATATATTCCTTCTTTCTTAACTCTATTTATATTATTAATGTGGAAAAAGTTAATAACTTACTATTTTCCTTATATATCAAAGATTTAACTAAAATTTAGTTGTGGAAAAAATTGTTCTTAACTACATTTTATTCACAACCCCTATATCATCTTTTAATTTTTCAATAATATTAGCTAAATCTTTATTAACTTTTATTTCATTTTCTATCTTTTCAACTGAATGCATTACAGTAGAATGATCTTTTCCACCAAATTCAGTTCCTATTTTAGGAAAACTTTCATTAAGCATTGTTCTACAGAGATACATTGCAATTTGCCTAGGAAATGATATATTTGAACTTCGTTTTTTACTTTTTATATCATCTATTGATATTTGAAAATACTCCGAAACAATTTTTTGAATTCGATGAACATCATTTTTCTCCCCTACTCCTTTACTAATAAAATCTTTTAATGCTTCAATTGCTAAGTCTAAGTCAATTTTTATTCCACCCATAATTGTGGAATAAGCTACAAGTCTTGTTATGGCTCCTTCCAGCTGTCTAACATCTGGGCCAATATTTGAAGCAATATATTCTATTACATCATCAGGAATATCTTGTTCAAAATTTCCAGCAACTATTTTCTTTTTTAATATTTCCTTTCGAAGTGCAAAATCTGGTGGAAAAATATTTGCTGTCAATCCCCAACAAAAACGTGTCCTTAAACGTTCCTCAAGTAATTTTAAATCATCTGGTGACCTATCAGAAGAAATAATAATTTGCTTACTATCATTGTATAAATTATTAAAAGTATGGAAAAATTCCTGTTGTGTTTGAGTTGCGCCACCTAAAAATTGTATATCATCAATCAGCAAAACATCGATATTTCTATATTTATCCTTAAAAAAGTCAACATAATTAAAGTTAGTACCATTATCATCTTTTCGATTAGCTTTAACAAATTCTTCTCTGAATTGTTCACTAGTAACATATAAGACTTTCTTATCTGAATGTTCAACAATATAATTACCAATAGCATGCATTAAATGAGTCTTACCTAACCCACTATTTCCAAATAAAAATAATGGATTATAAATTTTTCCTGGATTTTCCGCCACACTTAATGCTGCAGCATGAGCAAATTTATTACTATAACCAACAATAAAATTATCAAAATTATACTCCGGCTTTAAATTAGAATTAATATTAAAATTACTTTTAGTATTTTCAATCTTTTTTTTCTTATCTTCCTCTATTTTCTTTTCTATTTCTATAGTGGAAATTTCTTCATCCGTATAAAATAATAATTCATAAGAAGAATTAGTTAAACTATCTAATTTTACTGAAATTGTGTCATAATAATTATCATTTAAATGTTTCTTATGAATTTTCATTGGAACAACGATATATGCTTTATTATTATCCAATTTATATAATTTTGTTTCAGCAAACCAAGTTTGATAAGAGATGGAAGATATTTCATCTTTAATTTGACTTAGTACTTTTGACCATAAAAAATCTAAATTCAAAATATACCATCTCCCCACTAATAATAATTTTTAATCTTATTTTACTTTAAGTAAAAATAAAAATAAAGAAAAATCAAATAAAAAAATTCAATTAATTCATATATACAATATCATATTTTTTTAATAATTCAACTACAAAAATGAAAAAAATATAATGTCAAAAATAACCTAATTTTGCACAAAAAAATCCACAATTTAATATGTAAAAAAGTAATTTCGACAAAATCCACAACATTTCCACAATTTTTTCAACAATTAATATCTTTATATAATAACAAAAAATTGAATTTTCCACATTTTCCACAGAAATACAATTCACATAGTAAAAATTAATATTCCACATATCTGTGCAAAGTGTTTAAAACTAGTATTAACAAAATTATTACTTCAAATATTTAGTTTTTATTTGACAAAACAGGTTTTATCTTATTATAATAATGTAGATTTATGTCTGGAGGTGGAACAAGTGAAAAGAACATATCAACCAAACAATCGTAAGAAATCAAAAAAACTAGGATTTTTTGCACGTAAAAAAACAAATATATTAAATAGACGTCGTCGCAAAGGACGTAAAAGTCTTTGCAAATAAGAATACCGCTGCCATAAACAGTGGTTTTTTACTATAAAAGGTGAATAAAATGAAAAAAAAATATATTGTAAAGGATTCTAAAGATTTTGAAAAAATAATAAAAACTGGACAATGTGAAAAAAATAAAAGTTTTATAATCCACTACAAGACTAATAATTTAGAATATAATAGATATGGTATATCTGTAAGTAAAAAATTAGGAAATGCTGTTTTTAGAAATAAAAATAAAAGAAGAATTAGAAGTATTGTTGATGATTATAAAAAAGACTATATAAACAATGAAGATTATATTATAATATTAAGAAAGAGCGGAACTGAGAAAAAATATAATGAATTAAAAAATGATTTTTTTGAGTTAATGAATCGCTTAAGAAAAAATAGTAGGAAGGAAATAAATAATGAAAATAAATAAATCAAAAATAAAAATACTTTTAATTATACTTCTAATTCTTTTGACAACAGGTTGTACTAGAACACTAACAGATAAAAATAATAGGGCAGTAAAAAATGAAACAACAGGGCAAACACTAACAAAAAACATTTTATGTAAACCAACTAATGAAGAAACAAAAAAAATATATAAAAAAAATAAAATCAATATTAAAAAGTTACCAGAATGTGAAAATTTTAAAGTAAATTCTGGAAAATATGAAGGACTTTGGACAGGAATATTTATAAAACCTTTAGCATTTATTCTTATATGGCTTGGTAAAAATGTTAAAAATTATGCTCTCTCAATAATAATTGTTAGTTTAGCAATTAGACTTATTATTTTCCCATTGACTAAAAAGACAGCTATGCAATCAGAAAGAATAAAAAAAGCTCAGCCAGAAATAAATAAGATTCAAAAAAAATATGCTAATAAGACTGATCAAGAATCAATGATTAAACAAAACCAAGAAATAATGCTTGTATATAAAAAATATAATATAAGTCCTTTATCTGGATGTATATTTGCTTTTATTCAATTACCATTATTTTTAGCTTTCTTTGAAGCTATTCAAAGAACACCAGTTATTTTTGAAGATAAATTCTTAGGCTTGCAACTAGGAACAACACCAGCTATTGGTATAACATCATCTTCTTTTTACTCATATATAATTATAATGTTAATAATTTCAGCAACTACATATTTTTCATTTAAAATTAATTCAACTGCAAATATGGAAGATCCAACTATGAAAATGATGCCAACTATGATGACAATAATGATTATAATAACAGCATTATTCATGCCATCAGGTTTAGGAATATATTGGGCAACATCAAATATTTTCACCATTATTCAAAACATTTTAATTAAAAGGAGTAGTGAAGTAAATGGAAAAGTATAGATATAGTGGAAAAACAAGAAAAGATGCAATTAATAAGGCACAAGAAGATTTACAGGAATTAGAAGAAAATTTATTTATTAATGAATTATCTGAAACAAAAGGTGGCTTATTCAAAAGTAAAAAGATAGAGATAGAAGTAATAGAAAGAAGAGAAGTAATCCAAGAAATAAAAGATTATATAATAAAATTACTTAAAAATATGGGCTTAACTTCTAATATAGAAATAAAAAATAAACAGGAAGTACCCAAATATATAATTTATTCTGATAATGATGCTTTACTAATTGGAAAAAATGGTAAAAATTTAAAAGCCTTATCTACTATAGTTAGAGAATATATAATGAATATAATTGGTCAACCATTTAAATTCGTTATAGATGTTAATGATTATCAGGAAAAAAGAGAACAAAGTCTTATTCACTTAGCTAAAAAAACTGCTCGTGAAGTCGCAACAACAAAAGTAGAAGCAAAATTAGATTCCATGAATTCATATGAAAGAAGAATAATCCATAATGCCTTAGCAAGCAGTAAAAAAGTATATACTGAAAGCGAAGGTGAAGAACCAAATAGATGCGTTGTTATTAAACCAAAAGAAGATTAAAAGAATAGAAAAATAAAATAATTCTATTCTTTTTGTTTTAATTAAAAAAACTATGCTATAATAACAAAGAAAAAAGGAGGGGACCCCATGAATGATACAATTTGTGCCATCGCAACAAGTCAAGGAGTAGGTGCTATCGCAATCATAAGAGTAAGTGGAGAGGATTCAATTAAAATAGTAAATAAAATATTAAAAGGAAAAGATTTAGAAAAAGTCGAATCCCATACAATAAATTATGGACATATTATAGATAATGATAAAATAATTGATGAAGTGCTTGTATCTGTAATGAGGGCTCCAAAAACTTATACAACAGAAGATACAGTAGAAATTAATACTCATGGCGGAATTTCTCCAACAAATAGAGTATTAGAATTACTTCAAGAAAATGGTTGTCGTCTAGCTGAACCAGGAGAATTTACCAAAAGAGCCTTTTTAAATGGAAGAATAGATTTGTTAGAAGCCGAAGCAGTAATGGATATGATTAATTCTAAAACAGAAACTCAAAGGCAAATGGCAGCTAATCAATTAGATGGTAAAGTATCTAATTTAATTAATGATTTAAGAAGTGATATGGTTCAAATTATTTCTAATATTAATGTCAATATAGACTATCCTGAGTATGACGATGTAGACATTATGACAAACGAAATACTTCTACCAAAAATAAATAATCTAAAAACAAAAATAGAAAAAATATTACAAGAATCAAAAAATGGTAAAATAATAAAAGAAGGAATTAATACTTCAATTATTGGAAAACCAAATGTTGGTAAAAGCTCACTTTTAAATGCCTTATTAAACGAAGATAAAGCAATTGTAACAGATATTGCAGGAACAACCAGAGATATTGTTGAAGGACAAATAAATTTAAATGGAATTTTACTTAACATGATAGATACAGCTGGAATTAGAAAAACAGATGATAAAATAGAAGCTATTGGTGTTGAGAAAAGTTTTCAAATGATTGATAAATCAGATCTAATATTATTAATGTTAAATGCCAATGAAGAACTAACAAAGGAAACAGAAGATATAATAAATAAAATAAAAACAAAGAATTATTTAGTAATAATAAATAAAATAGATTTAAATTATAAATTAGATAAAAGTAAATTAAATATTCCAAAAAATAAAATAGTGGAATTAAGCATTTTAGAGAATAAAGGGCTAGATAATTTAAAAAATAAAATAATTGATATGTTTAATATTGCAGAAATTGAAACAAAAGATCCAACCTATTTAAATAATACTAGAAGTATCAGTATTTTAAAGAATTGTCTTAATTCAATTAAAGAAGTAGAAAATGGACTAAATAATAATATGCCAATAGATATGATAGAACTAGATATAAAAAATATATGGGAAGAATTAGGTAAAATAAATGGAACTTATTATGAAGAAGAATTATTAGATGAAATGTTTTCTAGATTTTGTTTAGGAAAGTAGGTGAATATATTGGAAAATAAATATGAAATAATTGTAGTTGGTGGAGGTCATGCTGGTTGTGAAGCTGCCCATGCTGCTGCTAAAAAAGGACATAAGACATTATTAGTAACAAGTAATATAAAAAATATTGCTGATATGCCATGTAATCCCCATATTGGTGGTAGTGCTAAAGGAATTGTGGTTAGAGAAATAGATGCTTTAGGTGGAATTATGGGTAAAGTTGCTGATAAAACACATCTTCAAATAAAAATGTTAAATTATGCTAAAGGTCCAGCAGTTAGATCTTTAAGAGCACAAGGAGATAAAATTGCTTACCCTAGAGAAATGTTAAGAGTTTTAAATTCTCTTGAAAATTTAACTATTAAAGAAGCTATGGTCGAAGATTTAATTGTCGAAGATAATACAGTTAAAGGAGTAATTTTAGAAAACGGAGAAAAAATAGAAAGTAAAGCTGTTATTTTAACAACAGGAACATACTTAAAAGCCGATATTTTAGTAGGAGATACAAGAACAAGACAAGGTCCACATGGTGAAAAGCCTTCTAATTTTTTAAGTGATAAATTAAAAGAATATGGCTTTAGAATCATTAGATTAAAAACAGGAACACCTCAGCGAATAGAAAGATCATCTATTGATTTTTCAAAAACTAAGATTGAACCAGGTGACGATAAACTATTAACATTTAGTTTTGATTTAGAGCCATCTTATAAAATAGAAGACCAAGTACCTTGCCATCTAACATATACTACAGAAGAAACTCATAAAATAATTAGAGCCAATCTATCTAAATCAAGTATGTATGGAGCACTTGATGATATAAAAGGAGTAGGTCCAAGATATTGTCCATCAATAGAAGACAAAGTAGTTAGATTTGCCGATAAAAAAAGACATCAATTATTCTTAGAACCTGAAAGTAGATATTATGATGATATTTATCTTCAAGGATTTTCTACTTCTATGCCTCATGATATTCAAGAAAAAATGGTTCATTCTCTTCCAGGACTAGAACATGCTAAAATTTTAAGATATGGTTATGCTATTGAGTATGATGCAATTTATCCAACTCAATTAAAAAATACACTTGAAACAAAAGTTCTTACAAACCTATATACTGCCGGCCAAATAAATGGTACTAGTGGCTATGAAGAAGCAGCTTGTCAAGGTTTAATGGCTGGAATTAATGCCAGTCTAAAGATAGAACAAAAAGAACCACTTGTTCTAAAAAGAAATGATGCCTATATTGGAGTATTAATTGATGATCTAATAACTAAAGGAATAAGAGATCCCTATAGATTATTAACAAGTCGTGCAGAATTTAGATTACTATTAAGAAGTGATAATGCCGATCTAAGATTAAGAGAATATGGTTACAAAGTCGGACTAATAGATGATAATCAAATTAATAAATTACATAAAAAAGAACAAGAAATTAAAGAATTAACTAGTTATTTAGATTCAACAAAATTAAAAATGACTCCTGAAATTAAAGAACAATTTGAAAAAAATAATTTTTCCTTACCAACATTTACTATGTCACTATCTCAATTATTAAAAAGGCCAGAAATATCAATGGATTTTTTAAGTACGCTTATAGATATACCATATAATAATGATATAAAAGAGTTAACAGAAGTAAACATTAAATATGAAGGATACATAAAAAAGGCCTATAAAGAAGCTGATAAAATGCTAAAACTAGAAAAAAAACATATTCCTAAAGATATTGATTACGATAAAATAGTAAATATTGCTAGTGAAGCAAGACAAAAGCTAAAAGAAGTACGTCCTGAGACAATAGCTCAAGCTATTCGAATAAGTGGAGTAAATCCTTCAGATATCTCAATATTATCAGTATACTTAAAAAAGGAGTATAATAAAAATGACTAAAGAAGAATTTATTGCAGCATTAAAAGAATTAAATATTGAAGTAACAGAAGAAAAATTAGCTAAATTAAATAAATTTTATAAATTATTAGTAGAATGGAATAGTAAAATTAATCTAACTAGAATAATAGAAGAACAAGATGTCTATTTAAAACACTTTTATGATAGTTTAACAATTACTAAAGTAATTGACTTGAATAAAGTAGAAACTTTATGTGATGTTGGAACAGGAGCTGGATTTCCTGGAATAGTATTAAAAATCTTTTATCCTAATCTAAAAGTAACATTAATTGATTCTTTAGAAAAAAGAATAAAATATTTAAATGATGTAATAGAAAAACTAAATCTAGAAAATATCAAAGCTATTCACTCAAGAGGCGAAGCTTATCAAGGAAGTTTTGACATCGTTACCTCTCGAGCAGTTGCCAATATTGAAAAACTAGTAACTTATACAATGCATTTAGTAAAGAAAAATGGAAAATTTATTGCTATGAAAGGTAATATTGATAAAGAATTAACCCCTGAGATAGAAAAAAAACTATCAAAGAAATATCAAATTGTTACTATAAAGAAATTTCTTTTACCGAAAGAAAATAGTAATAGAAGTTTAGTTGTTATAATAAACAAATAAAAAATAATATATATTTAAATTGAGTATGTAAACTAGCATGCTCTTTTTTCTTAAAAATATATTGAAAGAACCACAAAAATAAACTATAATGATAATATAGGAGAATAAAAGAATAGGAGGGGTACGTCATGCCTGAAGAAAAAGATGAGGTAGTTAAACTATATTTAGACGACATTATTCCAAATCGATTTCAACCACGTGAAATTTTTGATGAAAGAGCTTTAAAAGAACTAGCTGTTTCTATAAAAGAGCATGGTGTTATCCAACCAATAATTGTTAGAAACGTTGCTAACGGAAAATATGAAATAATAGCTGGTGAAAGAAGATATAAAGCTTCAGCTTTAGCTGGATTAACAAAAATACCTGCAATTGTTAGAAATTTGGATGATAAAGAAAGCTCTAAAGTAGCTTTGCTTGAAAATCTACAAAGAAAAAATTTAAATCCAATAGAAGAAGCTAGAACTTATCAAAAGATATTAGAAATTGATCAAATGACACAAGAAGAACTAGCTAAAACAATGGGTAAAAGTCAATCAGCAGTTGCTAATAAATTGCGTCTACTATCTCTCCCAGAAGAAGTTCAAAAAGCTCTTTTAAAAGAACAAATATCTGAGCGACACGCTAGAGCATTAATTAATATTCCAGATGCAAAAAAGCAAAAAGAAATGTTAAAAAAAATAATTGACAATAAAATGAGTGTCAGATCAGTTGAAGAAGAAATTAAAAAAATGTATCCAAAAGAAGAGCCGACTGATAAAGAAACAATTGCTTCACCAGGAGCATACATAAATAATAATCCGTTAACTCCAACTGCAGAATTACCAGTAGATGAATCAAACTTTGGAAAAGTTACAATAGCACCACCAGAAGGAGGAGACATGCCTATGGGAAGATTTATTAATTATGGAGAAATTGGAAAAGAAGAAGAAAAAGATCCAGTTGAAGAAAAAATAACCCCATCTGTAACAAGCATAAATATAGAAGATATTAAAAATAATAGTGAAGATATAAATCAGAATAAAAATAGTTCTTCATTAGATAATTTACTAAATCTTAATGGACAAAATAATTTTATTACTCCAGCTGAAAAAATAGTAAAATCAGAACCAAATAATGATAATTTAGATAAATTAAATAATTCAAAATACTATTTCAGTCCATCAGATTTAACTACTTTAAATTTACCACAAGAAACATCAAATATAATACCAACTAATAATAGTATGATGCCAACAACAAATGTAATAGAAAAAAATTATACAATCGAAGAAGCAACAGAAAAAGTAAGAAATTTAGTTAAAGACTTAAAAGATCATGGAATAAATATTGATACAGATGAAATGAACTTTGAAAAGTCATATCAAATAATTATAAAAATATATAAAGAAAATAATTAAGTGTTAAAAAATTACAATAAAGTAGACAAAAATAATATATATAAAAAGTCTACTTTTTTTCTTAAAAACATTTAAAAAAAATATATAATTTGATACAATATACTAGTAAATTAGAAAATGGGTGATTAGATGGGAAAGGTTATATCATTAGTTAATCAAAAGGGTGGAGTAGGTAAAACTACTACAAGTATTAATCTTTCTGCATCATTAGCAGTATTAGGAAAGAAAGTATTATTAATAGACTTAGATCCTCAAGGAAATACAACTACTGGTGTAGGAATTAATAAAGGAGAAATTGAAAGAAGTATATATGATGTTTTAATTGGGGAATGTAAAATTGAAGAAGCTATTATAAAAACTAAATATAAAGGATTATATGTTATTCCAGCAACAATTAATTTAGCTGGTATAGACGCTGAATTATTAGAAAAAAGCAGAACCGAAAATGGTTTTAAAAAAGGTGAACAATTAAAAAATGCTTTAGCTGATATTAGAGATAGTTTTGACTATATAATAATTGATTGTCCACCTTCTCTTGGAGTAATTACAACAAATGCCTTAACAGCATCAAACTCAGTAATTATTCCAGTACAATGTGAATTCTTTGCCTTAGAAGGAATAACTCAATTATTAAAAACTATCATGTTAGCTCAAAAAGGATTAAATCCTTCTCTAGATATTGAAGGAGTATTATTAACAATGTTAGATTCAAGAACAAACTTAGGTTTTGAAGTTGTTGAAGATATTAGAAAATTCTTTAAAGAAAAAGTCTATAATACTATAATTCCAAGATTAGTAAGACTAACAGAAGCTCCATCACATGGAGAACCAATAATAGCCTATGATCCAAAAAGTAGAGGATCTGAAGCATATATCAATCTAGCAAAGGAAGTGATTGAAAGAAATGAAGGAAATGGAAGCAAATAATGAAGAACATACAATACCAAGAAGAAGAGCCCTTGGTAAAGGATTAGAAGAATTATTTAATAGTGAGGTTTTAGATTATAGTGCTGTTGAAAAACAAATAGTTGATGAAACACCAAAAGATGAGGTAGTAAACATAAAATTAAGTGAATTAAGAACTAATCCATATCAACCAAGAAAAGTATTTGATGAAGAAGCTCTAGAAGAATTAGCTTCATCAATTAAAGAATATGGCGTATTTCAACCAATAATTGTCAAAAAATCAATTAAAGGTTATGAAATAATAGCTGGAGAACGCCGTGTTAAAGCATCTCTTATGGCTGGACTTACTGAAATACCAGCAATCATTAGAGATTTTGATGATACTCAAATGATGGAAATAGCCTTACTTGAAAACTTACAAAGAGAAAATCTAACTGCTATTGAAGAAGCAACAGCCTATAAAAAACTACAAGAAACTCTATCTTTAACACAAGAAGAATTAGCTAAAAGACTAGGTAAAAGTAGAAGTCATATCACAAATATGTTGGGATTATTAAATTTACCAACAAACATACAAAATGATATAAATAATAAAAAAATTTCTATGGGACATGCTCGAGTTCTAAGTAAATTACAAGATATTAATCAGCAAAATGAACTTGAAGAAAAAATAATTAATGAAGGCTTAAGTGTTAGAGAGTTAGAAAATCTTACTCAAGAGCCAACTATTATTAAAACAAATCCACAAAAGCCAAAGAAAAGAGAACATAATGAATATAGTTATTTACAAGAAGAAATAAGTGAAAAACTAGGTACTAAAGTTGTTATAAAGAAAAATAAATTAGAAATAAGCTTTGTCAATGGTAATGATTTAAATAGACTATTAGAATTAATGAATATTGAGGTAGGAAAATAATGATAAAAATATTAGGTTATGATTTAACAAAGTTAGTTTTATCAATTATCTATATAATTATAGGTATAATTATATTTGATTTTTTTAAAAAAATTATTATTAAAGCTACTTCTAAAAACAAAATATTAAAAAAAGAACAAGCTCAAAAAATAAAAACTATGCGTAGTCTAATTATAAATATAATTAAATATACTATAGTAATAATAGTTGCTCTTGCTCTTCTTTCTAACTTTGGAATAAATGTTAAATCAATACTTGCTGGACTTGGAATTGGAACTGCCTTAATAGGTTTAGCTTTTCAAGATTTAGCAAAAGACTTAATAGCAGGTTTTTCTATTATTACTGAGGAAGAATATGAAGTAGGAGATACAATAGAAATAGATGGATTTATGGGAGAAGTAATAGCAGTTGGATTAAGGACAACTAGAATCAGAAATTATAAAGGAGCAACTAAAATAATTGCTAATCACTATATGGATAACATAATTAATTATAGTAATAGTAATTCACTTGCTATAATAGATGTAGGTATTGCTTATGAAAATAATGAGAAAGAAATAGAAGAAACATTTAATAAATTATTTGAAAGATTAAAAGGAAAAATACCTAATGCTATCAAAGAACCAGAATTATGGGGAGTAAATGAATTAGCAGACTCTTCAGTAATTTATAGAGTCGCAATTGAGGTAAAACCTACAACTAATTTTGAAACTGAAAGATTCATGCGTAAAGAAATAAAAAAAGAGTTTGATGAAGCTGGTATAAAAATACCATATCAACAAATAGAGGTGCATAATGGAAAATAATAATTACAAACTTGGTTCGATTGTTATCATGAAGAAACAACATCCTTGTGGAACAAATAAATGGAAAATAGTAAGGGTTGGGGCAGATATAAAAATTAAATGTCTAAATTGTGGAAGAACAGTTCTAATCCCCAGAATTGAATTTAATAAGAAGCTAAAAAAAGTAATTGAGGAGGAAGAAATATGATAGAAAAGCCAAAATTGAAATTAAAAAAATTTTATTTCCACCCAATAACAACATTTATATTATTAACATTCTTTTTAATGATTTTAAGTGGAATATTATCATTATTTCAAACCCAAGCTACATATAATACAATAAATTCTAATACTAATGAATTAGAACCAGTATTAGTAACAGTTGAAAATTTATTTTCATTTGATGGTATTAAATTTATTATCAGTAATGCTGCAGTTAATTTTCTAAGTTTTGGTCCTCTCAGTACTCTATTAATATCTTTAATAGGATTATCAATTGCTGAAGGAACCGGATTTATTGAAATGTTAACAAAAAAACATATTAGTAAATTAAATAGATATGTATTAACTTTTCTAATCATGTTCATTTCAACTATTTCATCTCTTATAAATGAAGTTGGATATGCAATTTTAATACCACTAGTTGCTCTAGTATATTTTATAAATAATAGAAATCCAATACTTGGAATAGTAACAGCCTTCTGTGGTGTATCATTTGGTTATGGTGTTTCAATCTTCGTTGGATCTACAGAAGTAAATTTACTTAATTATACAAGAAATGCTGCTAGACTAATAGATGATACAAGTCATATTGCTTTATCATCAAACTTAATATTTATCATAGTTGCTAGTATAATTTTATCAATTGTTGGAACGATTGTAATCGAGAAAGTGATAGCTCCAAAAATTGGAAAATATAAAAGAGATGAAGAATATGCTAAAACAGAACAATATCATATATCCGATATTGAAGAAGCAGAGCAAAGACAAATAGAAAATGAAAAATATGAAAAAAAAGGATTAAGATATGCTCTAATAGTATTAATAGCAGTAATGATTTTTTTCATTTATGCTCTTATTCCAGGACTTCCACATTCCGGAGTATTACTTGATTTAGATGCTACTACTTATGTAGATCAATTATTTGGAAAAAATTCTTACTTTCAAGATGGATTTACTTATATTATTTCCATTATGTTTATTTTGATGGGTATAGCTTATGGAATTGGAAGTAAATCAATAAAAAATGATAAAGAAATAATAGAAAATGCTAGTAAAAGATTTACTGGTATTGGTATGATGATTATATTAATATTTGCTGTATCACAGTTTATTGCCGTTTATAGAAAAACAAATATTGGTACTATTATTACATCTTGGCTTGCCTCAATCCTAGAAAATGTTCAATTTAGTGGTATACCATTAATACTATTAACATTAATTTTAATAGCAATCTCTGGTTTATTCTTAACTTCATCTTCAAGCAAATGGATGATATTTTCTCCAGTTGTCGTTCCAATGTTCATGCAATCTAATCTCTCTCCACAATTTGCTCAAATAATAATGCGTGTAGGAGATTCAATGACTAAAGGATTTACCCCATTACTTGCTTCATTTGTAATATATATAGGTTATCTAAATATTTATAACTTAAATAAGAAAAAGCCATATACCATAAGAAGATCATTAAAATTAATTACACCATACTTCTTAATAATATCAGCAACATGGATAATAATAGTACTTGGTTGGTATATATTAGGATTACCAATAGGACCAAATGTTTTTCCTACTATTTAAAGAACTTAGGTTCTTTTTTCTTTTAATTAATAATTATCAATGTTATAATAAACAAAGAAAAGAGGAGATATTATGAGTTTAACAGCAGGAATAGTTGGACTACCAAACGTTGGAAAGTCAACATTATTTAATGCCATTACAAATCAAAAAATATTAGCAGAAAATTATCCATTTGCAACAATTGAACCAAACGTTGGAATCGTAACAGTACCAGATAAAAGAATGGATAAATTAAAAGAAATGTATAATCCAAAAAGATTTGTTCCAACAGCCTATGAGTTTACAGATATAGCTGGTCTTGTAAAAGGAGCAAGCAAAGGAGAAGGACTAGGTAATAAATTTTTATCTCATATAAGAGAAGTAGATGCTATTGTAGAAGTAGTAAGATGTTTTGATGATGGTAAAATAATCCATGTCGAAGGAAATATTGATCCAATAAGAGATATTGAAACAATTAATCTAGAACTTGCTATTGCCGACTTAGAAGTCATAAATAATAGATTAGAAAGAGTATCTAAAAAAGCAAGAACTACTAAAAATAAAGATGATATTTTAGAAACAGAAGTTTTAGAAAAATGTAAGAAATCTCTAGAAGAAAATAAACCAATCAGATTATTAAATTTATCAGATGAAGAAAAGAAAGTTATTAAGTCATATAGTTTCTTAACAGAAAAACCTATTATTTATCTAGCAAATATCAAAGAAGAAGATATTGGAAATCCTGATAATAAATATGTCCAAGAAGTAAAAGATTATGCCAAAGAAGAAAATGCCAAAGTAATTAGTTTATGTGCTAAAGTAGAAGAAGAATTAAGTGAATTAGACGAATCAGATAAAAAAGAAATGTTAGAAGCTCTAGGTATAAAATCATCTGGCTTAGATCAATTAATAACCGCAACTTATGATATTTTAGGACTTAGTACATACTTCACAGTAGGACCAGATGAAGTAAGAGCTTGGACATTTAAAAAAGGAATGAATGCCAAACAATGTGCTGGAATAATTCATACTGATTTTGAAAAAGGTTTTATTAGAGCTGAAGTAATATCCTATGATGATTTAATAAAATACGGCGATGAACTAAAGGTAAAAGAAGCTGGTCGTGCTAGATTAGAAGGAAAAGATTATCTTATGCAAGATGGAGATATCTGTCATTTTAGATTTAATGTTTAATATGCAATCAAAAATAAAAATAATCGAAACTGGTCGTGCTGATGGAATAATGTCTAGAACAAAAAGATTTTACCCAGAAGATTATTCAGAAGATCAAATTAATAAAATATTTAGAGAAACTAGAATAAATGCTGGAAAAAAATATAATTTTAATGGACTTCATATTATAAAACCCATTCAAAAAGAACTTGCTAAAGCAAAAGATAAAAATAATATATTTAAAGATTATATAATAGTTACCAAAGAAATGCTAAATAAAGAAGACTATTATGATATTGACTTTTTCTGTGATGCTCTAGTTCTACCAAGTACAATAAAAGATGTTGTTTTAGGTCATCCAGAAGCAGATTGTCCAATATTAATTTGTGAAGATAGAAAAAAAGGCTATACATCGCTTACACACTGTGGAGCAGTAATGATAAATCGTGGAACCATAAAGCATTGTATTGATGCTTTAACTGATGGCTGTAATTCAAATAAAGGAGACATATATTGCTATATAAGTAATTCAATAAAAAAAGATTCTTACATATATGATAAATATCCGCCTTTTGCCACCAATAATACCATCTGGAAAAATGCAATAACAAAACACAATAATGAATATAATATAGATTTAAGCCTAGCTATAAGAGAAGAATTACAAAGACTAGGAATAGAAAATATTAAAGAAAATAAAGAAGATACCGCAACATCTCCAAAATATTACTCTCATGTAAAAGAAACACAAGGAGATTATTCCAAGAAAGGGCAAAATTTTGTAGGAATATATTACATTTAAATCTTGTCAAAAAAAGTTTGATTTGTTATAATACATAGCGAGTATTTAAAATACTCCTTGCTGTAAATACAGCCAAATGTCCAAAAGGAGGTGTACATATGAATAAATATGAAATTATGTTTGTTGTAAGACCAGATATGGAAGAAGCTGAAATTAAAAAAACAGCTGACGATATGAAAAAAGTCTTAACAGATGCTAAAGCAAATATTATTGAAGAAAAAACTATGGGTCAAAGAGAATTAGCTTATGAAATCAATAAATTCACAACAGGATACTATTTCTTATATGTTGTAGAAGCAGATAGTAAAACAGAACAAGAATTTAATAGAGTTGCTAGAATCAACGAAAATCTACTTCGTCATATTATTGTAAAAGTAGAAGACAAATAAAAAGAGGTAATTTATGAATAAAGTAGTTTTAATAGGAAGATTAACAAGAGATCCAGAATTGAGATATACTGGTAGTAATACACCAGTCGCAACATTTTCTCTAGCTGTTAATAGAAATTTTACAAATCAACAAGGTGAAAGAGAAGCTGATTTTATTAATATCGTTGTTTGGAGAAAACAAGCTGAAAATGTAAAAAATTATTTATTTCAAGGAAGCCAAGTCGCAATAGATGGCAGAATTCAAACAAGAACTTATGATGATCAAAATGGTCAAAGAAGATATATAACTGAAGTAGTTGCTGATAATGTTGAATTTTTAGGATCAAAAAATTCCTCAAATAATTTAAATAATACAAATTCTTCTGCAAATAATAATGCAGGACCAACACCATATGACTTTGCTGATAATAGTAGTAATAATAACTCAACTACTAGTAAAGATTCAAAAGGTACAGATGTTGATAGTAATCCATTTGCTGATTTTGGTTCAAGTATTGAAATTAGCGATGATGAATTACCTTTCTAAAATGAAAAGGAGGGAATAAAATGGCAGAATTCAATCGTAGAAAGAAAAAAGTATGTGCTATGTGTACTGGAAAAGATGTTGACTGGAAGGACACAGAAACACTTAAAAGATATACAAATGAAAAAGGAAAAATTTTACCAAGACGTGTTACAGGAAATTGTGCTGAACATCAAAGATATATTGCTAAACAAGTAAAAAGAGCAAGAGCTGTAGCATTAATGCCATATTCAAAATAGAAGCTGAATAGAATAACTAATTCAGCTTTTTATATATCAAAAATAATAAATATTATTAAGAAGTAATTTAATTAAATTAAATGTAAAAAAATATAAATGATAATATTCTTTCTATTACTTTTATTGACAAACAGCAATTATACATTTATACTCATCTTAAATAAGTATAAGTAGAGAGGGATAAATTATGAATAGTAAAAATAAGAATAAAAACAGGATAGAAAATAAAATATATATTGTGGATATTATGAATGCTTTAATAGCCGAGGTATTTTTAGCTTTTGCTATTGCCAATTTTAGTAAACATCTTATTTTAGCAAGCTCAATGACTATTACAGCTTGGAGTGGCATATTAGTTACTGAGATAGTTTATATAGCATTATCTTATAGTAAGAATGAAAGAAATGGGTTCTCGGCTATTATGAATATTGCAAATGGTACTATGTTAATTGTTGCTGGATTGATATATTGGATTAATTGGGAAAATATTATATTAGGATTGTTCGTTATTTTTTTAACTATTATAACAATAGTTAAAAAAAATAATATTAAAATAACAGATATAGATAAAGAAGAAAAATAATATATCTAATGTTAATGAGAAATCATTAACTTTTTTTATTTCAAGTAAATTATACAATAACTATCTATAAATTGTTTCATTAGACAAACATATCAAATTATTATATAATAAGATTAGACTTTATAGGAGGTACCATGGAAATAATTAAAGAGCGAAGAAAACTAAATAGAGCAATAAAAAATTCTAAAAATATTTTCCTAATGGGACATAAAAATCTAGATTTAGATGCTTTAGGAAGTCAAATTGGTATGTACATGTTTCTTAAGAAAAAGAAAAAAAATTGTTTTATAATAATAGATGATAAAGAACATGAAGATGGAGTAGAAAAAATATTAAAAGAATTAGATGGTGTTGTTACTAAAATAAAAAGTAATGAAATAGATGAAAACTTATATCCAAAAAAATCAAAGAATTTACTAATTATTTTAGATACCAATAAGTCAGAATTAGTTCAAAGTAAAGAAGTACTTAATAAAATAAATAAGAAATTAGTTATTGATCATCATGAATTAGGTAAATCAACTATAAAAGATGCTGACATTATAGATGATACAAAGGTTTCTAGTACCTGTGAAATGATAACTAGTTTAATTGAATATTATGATGTAGAAATAGATTCTTATTATGCCACAATTCTTTTAGCTGGAATTGTTCTAGATACTAATAACTATACTTTAAATACAACACAAGAAACATTTTATGCATCATACTATTTAACATCATTAGGAGCTAGTGCCAAAAAAGTTCAATATTTATTAAAACAAAATATAGATGACTATACTGAAAGACAAAAACTAATGGCTAATATTGAAACAATTAATGAAAAAATAGCCTTAACTCATGCCTCAACTAATACTATTTATCGAAAAGAAGATTTAGCAAAAGTTGCTGATACTCTTCTATTTTTCAATAATATAGAAGCTTCATTTGTAATTGGAAAAATTGATAAAGAAACTGTAGGTATTAGTGCAAGAAGTCTTGGTAATTATGATATACTAAGAATATTAAAAAAATTTAATGGTGGTGGAGATACAAATTCTGGAGCTGCTACCATAACAAAAACAACAATATCTAAAGTTGAACAAGAATTAAAAAAAATACTTAAAGAAGGTGAATGAGATGGAAGTAATATTTATAAAAGATTTAAAAAATCAAGGTAAAGCTGGTCAAATAAAAAATGTTAAAGATGGCTATGCTGAGAATTTTTTAATAAAAAACGGCTATGCTGTAAAAAAAACTAATGAAAATCTTGCAAAATTAAATCATAAACAAGAAAAGAAAGCCAAAGAAGAAGAACAAAATAAAAAAGAAGCTGAAAAGCTAAAGAAAGAACTTAGCAAAGTAACGTTAGAATTTAAAGTAAAAACAGGTGAAAATGATAAAGTCTTTGGAAGTATCAGTGTTAAACAAATTAAAGATGAATTAAATAAACTAGGATATAAGATTGAAAAAAGTACAATAGAAATAACTTCTCCGATTACATCACTAGGTTTTCATAATGTAAATATTAATCTATATCAAGATATAGTAGCAACAATAAAAGTACATGTAATAAAATAGAGGTGATTATATGCCAATTCGTACATTACCAAACAACTTAGAGGCTGAAGAGTCAGTTCTAGGAGCATGTTTCTTATCTAAATATGCTCTTCAAAAAGCAAGTGAAAATTTATCTGTTGATTCTTTTTATAATGAAAAAAATAGTAAAATATATGCTACTTTATTATCATTAATGGAATCAGCTACTCCTATTGATTTAACAACAGTTACTAGTGAATTAAAAAAGAAGAATGAATTAAATGAAGTTGGAGGAGTAGAATATTTAACTGAAATAGTAAACTTTGTACCAACTGCTAGTAATGTTGATTATTATATTAAAACAGTTGAAGAATCAGCTATATTAAGACGTTTAATTAATACAGCTGAAGAAATCGCAACAGAAGGATATAGTACCGACGAAACAGTTAATGAAATATTAGATAATTCTGAAAAGAAAATTCTAAATATAGTAAAAAACAGAAAAGCTAGTGAATTTAGAACTATAAAAGATGTTTTAATTAAAACTCAGTCTGATTTGGAAAGGTTATCTGAAAATAAAGGCGAAATTACCGGACTGGCTACAGGCTGGTATGACTTTGATAAATTAACAACAGGACTTCACCCCAATGAATTCATCATAATTGCCGCCCGCCCTGCTATGGGAAAAACTGCTTTTGCTCTAAATATTGCTACTCATGTTGCTATGACTCAAGACAAGTCAGTGGCTTTATTTAACTTAGAAATGAGTGCTGAACAACTAGCCATGAGAATACTTTCAAGTCTTGGTCAAATTGAGGGCTTTAAGTTACGTACAGGTAATTTAATGAATCAAGATTGGCGCCGAATTAATGAAGCTTCATCTCAACTATCAAATACAAATTTAGTAATTGATGATACTCCAGGAATAACAATCGGAGAAATAAGAGCTAAATGTCGAAGACTTGCTAGTAGTGAAAAAGGACTATCATTAGTAATAATAGACTATTTACAATTAATTTCTGGAGGAAAAAATTATGGTACTAATAGACAACAAGAAGTATCGGATATATCAAGGAGTTTAAAAACTCTTGCCATGGAATTACAAGTACCAGTCATAGCCCTTTCTCAACTATCACGTGGAGTAGAAGCAAGAGAAGATAAAAGACCATTAATGAGTGATTTGCGAGAATCAGGATCAATTGAACAAGACGCCGACATAGTAGCTTTTCTTTACCGTGATGATTATTATAATAAAGAAGCAAGAACAGATGACAATAATAGTATTAGTGAATTAATAATCGGCAAACATCGTAATGGACCAACCGCAACTATAGAATTACTATTTAAAAAGAATACATCAACATTCTTAAATCTAAGAAAAGAAAATAATATGGAGGGAAAAACTAGTGAATAAAAAAAGTAAGTTGTTTTTAGTAGCTATTTTATTAATAATTTTAATCTCAGCAACAGGTTTTACCAAAATAAATTCTTCTCCTAGAACTCTCTATAGAGTGTATTTAAAAGGAGAATCTCTAGGTCTAATAAAATCAAAAGAAAAATTAGAAGAATATATTAATAAAGAACAAGCTTCAATTAAAAAGAAATATAATGTCAAAAAAGTATATCCGCCAGAAGACTTAAGCATTGAAAAAGAAGTAACTTATTCAAATGATATTAAATCAATAAACAAAATATATGAAGAGATAAAAGATATTTCTCCATTTACTATTAAAGGATATATTATAAAAATAAATGGTTTAGATACAATAGATAGCACAACCGGTAAAAAAATAAAAGGAAAAGTACAGACTATATATGTCATTGATAAAAGTATTTTTACAAACTCTATGCAAAATACAGCTAAATCTTTTGTAACAGATGGAGATTATACTAACTATTCTAATAATACTCAAAAAGAAATAAAAGATACAGGAAAAATTATTGAAAATATCGCTGTTCAAAATAAAATAACTATCAAAAAAGGTAATATTCCAGTAGATAAAAAAATATATCAAACAGAAGAAGAATTAAGTAAATATCTACTTTTTGGAACAGAAAAAGAACAAGGTACTTATACAGTAAAAACAGGAGACACTATTCCAGACGTAGCATTTAATAATAAAGTCTCAACAGAAGAACTATTAAT
>OMUM01000057.1 GCA_900314225.1 uncultured bacterium
ATTCCATTTCTAGAATTGATATTTATTTAAAGCCAGACACATGTCCAACCAGATTTCTCTATGGTGCGAGTGGTTAAGTTATTTCAAACTTTTACTCACAAATCGAGAAATTAATAATTTAATATCAATTTCTAATATTATTTTACCAAAGAATAGAAAAAATAACAATAATATTTTATATTAATTATTCTCTGTATCTCTAATTTGTTGAAAAGCCTCATCCGATGTTGACATACGAATATTATTTTGATCATCTACAAGAATTATTATAGGTAAACCAGTATATGACGGTTGAGTTTCATCATAAACAGGTTCATAGCATTTATAACCATTCCAATCATTTAAATATACTGCTTTTTGATAACCATGTTGTTTAGCAAAACTTTGTATTTTTTGATTTAATTCATCATTATTATCATTTACTATTTTACCATACATTTTTTGTGAATATTTTTTCATTCTAATAATTTCATCAGTAGTAAATTCTTGAGGTAATTTCCCAATTAAATTAAGTTCTGTAGGATAATCATTTGTAGGTTCATTAGCAGGTATAATTAATCTAACAAATGCATCATTATCATCTGTTTCAAACAAATTATGATATTCATCTTCTGTTATTATTTTATCATTTGCTACTTTATTTTTTTCATTTTTAAATTCTTCAATATAATGGCTTATAGGATACATGGAACCACATACTAAACTTGAGCCATCATCACCAATAATAATTCCACCAAGTCCTCTTTGAGTGTATTTTAAAGTAAATATATCAGCATTAATTTCTTCTAATCTTGACATTTCAAAATTATCAACCGATTCATTTAAATTATCACAAATATTTTTTAAAATTTCTTTTTTATTAGTATTCATATTCTTCTTCTCTAAAGCATTATTGATTGCTGATAAATATTTATTTATCATTTCAATTATAATTGATTGTTCTTCTTTGCAAATTTTATCTTCATTATAATATTCTTTATTTTTATCAACAATTTCAGGATTATTATTAAGTGATATTCTCGAATCACTTAAATAATCACTTATATTATAATATGCATCAATAAATTTATTATCTTTAATATTATTTTCAAATTCATCTATTAATAGTTCCATTCTTCCATAAGGAATAAATCTAGTATCAGTAATACATTCAACAGAATTAAGTTTTTCTAATGTCTTTTCTAATATCTTCTTAATTGCATATAAATCAACATTATCTCTACTAATATTAGTTTTATCTTCTTTCATTATATTAATTATTTCACTTCTATTTATCATTTTTATGTACTCCTTATCTTCCAAAACTATGATTTGTTTCTTCTATGCCTCTTTGCATAGTAGTCATTTTAATACTTTCTTTATTTATCATTTCAATAATTGAATCAATCATTATTTCTTGATTTTGATCAGTTACCATTGATTTAATAACCGATGCATTATCAGATAAATCTTTTAATCTACTTATCAAAATAGCTAATTCTTCATCATCAATATATCCATCAGATAACATTGATTTATATTCTGAACTTATTTGACTATTTTGAGTTCTTAATTGATTAATCATAACACTAAAATCAAGTGAATCAGATTTATTTTCCACAGGTCTCTCTGGTGGTTTTTCTGCTAGTTTATCATCAATTATACTAGTTTGAGTTTTCTTTGCTTCTAAACTACCTAAATTAGCATTCCAATAATCAAATGCATCTTTATCATGAAGTATTTTTGATTCGTTAATTTTTAATCGTACAAATGCAATTTGTTCATCAATACTTAATGAGTCCCATTTTTCTGGACTTATAGTTGCTTGATTTTGATTTATTATTCTTTCAATATTACTTTGTGCATATTTATATGCATCTTCATCATTATTTTGTTTAGCAATCTGTTTTTGCTTTTCCAGTTCATTTAATTCATTAGCCATAGGATGTTGATATAATGGCTGTTGTGTTGATTGAATTACTTGTTCTTCTTTTTTAGGTTCAACTACTTGTTGTTCCTTCTTATTATCATATTTTTTTAAATTATAATTTATTGATATTTTTGAATTTCCAGTATGTGCAAATTGACTAGTATCAATACTAATTGTTATATCATCAATATCTAATCCTTTTTCTCTAAATTTCAATTTTAGATAGGCTAAATAATAACTCTTTTTAGGTTCTAACAAAATTGAGTATTTTCCATTTTTTAAATCATCACCCATCCAAAATTCTTGAATATTACCATTTGAATTTAAAATTTCATTAGTTAATTTATTGTGTGGAGAAATAGATCCTTGCGTTTGAACTTCATTATTAACTGAAAAATCTTTCATTTGTTCCTCTACAAAATGCCCTAATCCATATTTTAATTGTCCTGAATGAGATTGTTTTAATAATCTATCATATTTTTCTTTTGCTTCTGTATAAAAAAGTATAGACGATTTGACTTCTAATATTCTATCTTCATCTTGAACTGGTTGATTATTTGATTTATCAATAACAATTCCATTTTCAATTTTATAATTTGTAATATTGTTTTTTACTTGTTCAACCGTAAGCATGTTCAAACCTCCTTTATGACTATCTATCCATTTACATTATTATATCATACTTTACATCATTTTTAATCGAAATTCTGCTTTTAAGAAAATAGTTTACACTTTCAAATTAAATCATTTTGTTTAAAAATATAATGGTTCCACACTGTGGAACCACTTAATTATTATCATTAAATTCTGCTTTTTGTTTTTCTATTTCTAAAGCTAATTCTCTTTCTGTAGGTAAATATAATTGATATTTTGAAGCAAATAAATTTTTATTATCATTTAATACTGAATATTTGACTATTGTATCTTTTTTATCTGAACATAATATTATACCTATTGTTGGATTATCTTCTTTTTCTTTTATTTCATTATCAAAATATCTTACATAAAAATCCATTTGTCCAATATCTTGGTGAGTCAATTTATCTAATTTTAAATCAATCAAAACAAAACATTTAAGTACATAATTATAAAAAACAAGATCAATGTAAAAATTATCCCCATCAACATCAATTCTTTTTTGTCTTGATACAAACGAAAAACCTCTTCCTAATTCCAATAAAAATTCTTGAATATGTTCTAATAAATTAGATTCTAAATCTTTGTCTAAAAATCTTTTGTCTTTAATATCTAAAAATTCTAATACATATGGATCTTTTACAAAACTTTCTATTTTATCTTTTTTTTTAAAATGTTTATTTCATTTTTCACTTCTTCTTTGTATGGTTCTTTGGTGGAAATTAGTCTTTCATAATAAAAACTATTTATTTGTCTTTCTAATTGTCTAACACTCCAATTGGACTTTATACATTCTTCTAAATAAAAATTTCTTCTTTTTTCATCATCTATATTCATAATAAGTCTATTATGACTCCAGCTTAACTGGTTCCACAGTGTGGAACTATCATTAAATACTTGATAAAACTTTTTCATCTTCTTCAAACTTGGAACACTAAAACCTTGTCCAAATTGTTTTGTAAGTTTATTAGAAAAAGATTTAATTATTTCATTTTGTGATTTTTCCAAATTATATTCATCAATAAGTTCATTTATTGCTTGTCCTATATTGTAGTATAATTCTACCATTTCATGATTAATATTTCTTATTATATTATTTTTAGAATTTATTATCATTTGATTAATTTTTTCATAATAATCATCAAATATTTTATTTTTTCCCATTGTCGAATGGTATGCGCGTGCGAA
>OMUM01000082.1 GCA_900314225.1 uncultured bacterium
GCAAATTATATTAAACCTGCCGAAAATTATCTATTGACTTTTACCAGATGTTCTTTTAAAGTAAGAATAATTATAATACTTTATTTAAAAAAATCAATTCAATTTACAAAATTTATGTTATTTGTTATAATTAAAAAAATTGGAGGTAAGTATGGTAAAAAGGAAAACAAAAAATTTAATTGATATAAATGATTTATCTATTAAAGAAATTGATGATCTAATAAAAGTAGCCAATGATATTATCACTAATAAAGAAAAATATTCTAAAAAATGTGATGGTAAGATATTGGCTACTTTATTTTTTGAGTCGAGTACTAGGACGAGGTTAAGCTTTGAGTCTGCAATGCTTCGACTTGGTGGTAATGTATTGGGCTTTTCGGAAGCTTCTTCATCTTCAACTACCAAGGGTGAGAGTTTAGCTGATACAGTAACTGTTGTTAGTGGCTATAGCGATATTATTGCTATGCGTCATCCAAAAGAAGGAGCCCCAGTTGTAGCAACTAGAAATTGTTCTGTACCAATCATAAACGCAGGTGATGGGGGTCATAATCATCCAACTCAAACCTTGACAGATTTATTTACAATTAGTCGTGAAAAAGGAAGACTTGATAATCTTACGATAGGTTTATGTGGAGATTTAAAATTTGGAAGAACAGTTCATTCTTTAATAACTGCAATGTCAAGATATAAAAATATTAAATTTATTTTAATATCACCTAATGAATTAAAGTTACCGGAATATATTAAGAAAGATGTACTTGATAAGAATAATATTTCTTATATAGAGACAAATGATATTGAAGAATATTTAAAAGATTTAGATATTTTATATATGACTAGAGTTCAAAAAGAAAGATTTTTTAATGAAGCGGATTATATTAGATTAAAAGACTATTATATTTTAAATGAAGAAAAATTAAAGAAAGCAAAAAAAGATTTATGTATATTGCATCCACTACCTAGAGTAAATGAAATAGCAATAGAGGTTGATAATGATAAAAGGGCTTGCTATTTTAAGCAAGCAAGATATGGTGTATATATTAGAATGGCTTTGATATTAAAATTATTGGAGGTTAAGTAATGAATATTGATGCAATTAAAAATGGTTATGTAATAGATCATATTAAAGTAGGAAATGCTATGAAAATATATGATGTTTTAAATTTAAATGAATTAGATTGTCAAGTGGCTTTAATAACTAATGCTAAGAGTAAGAAGACTAAAGTAAAAGATATAATAAAAATTGCTAAATTAGTTGATATTGATTTTGATAAAATTGCTTCAATTGATTCAAATGTTACTATTAATATAGTTAAAAATAATAAAATAATAGAAAAGAAAAAATTAGAGTTACCTAGAGAATTAATAAATATATATAAATGTAAAAATCCAAGATGTATAACGACTATAGAAAGAGGCTTGGATCAAATATTTGTATTAACAGATAAAGAAAATAATATATATCGTTGTAAGTACTGCGAGACTAATTTAGAAAAATAAAAAAGTAAATGTTTTATTATTTACTTTTTTTCTTTTTATTTTTAAGATATTTTGTATTTATAACTTTAACTTTCTTACCAATTCTAGTTTCAAATTTCTTTTTAACTCCATCAGGAAGTTCTCTTTTTACTACTTTCATTGTATTGCCTCCTTCAAACATTCTAAGTATATCATTTAAATTATTAGAAGTAAAATAAATTTTATAGAAATCATGATATAATAAGAAAAAAGAGGGATAATATGCGAAATTATAAAACAATAATAGTTAATAAAAAGGGAGAAGATAGATTAAAAAATAATCATCCATGGGTTTTTGAAGGAAATATAGAAAGTTCTGAAATAATAGAAGATGGCAGTTTAGTTGATGTTTTGAATGAGAAGAAAAAATATTTAGGGACTGGTTTTTATAATAGTAAATCTAAAATTAAAGTTAGAATTATTTCTAGAAATACCAATGATAAATTTGATTATGAATTTTTTAAAAGAAGAGTAGGGTATGCTCTTAATTATCGATTAGAAGTAATAAATAAAGATAATTTAAACAGTTTTAGAGTAATTTATGGTGAAGCAGATGAATTTCCTGGACTTACAGTTGATAAATTTGATGATGTATTAGTAACAGAAGTTTTATCTTTAGGAATAGACTTAAGAAAAGATATTATCTATAGAGCTTTAATTGAATCATTTAAGGAAAAAAATATTTTGATTACTGGAATATATGAAAGAAATGATAATCCTATTAGATTGAAAGAGGGACTTGAAGAATATAAGGGATGGTATCTTAAAAGTAATAATTTTTCTACTACTAGGATAATAGTAGAAAATGATATAAAATACTTAGTTGATTTTGAAAGTGGTCAAAAGACTGGCTTCTTTTTGGATCAAAAGTATAATAGGCAATTAATAAAAAAACTTGCTAAAGGCAAAAATGTATTGGATGTTTGTACTCATACTGGTTCATTTGCGATGAATGCTTATTTTGGTGGAGCTAAGAGTGTTACGGCAATTGATATTTCTGAAAAAGCATTGAGTGATGCTTGCAAAAATTTTGAATTAAATGAGATGAATATTAATACTATTTGTGGAGATGCTTTTGAAGTATTAGAGAAATTGCCTAAAAAGAAGTATGATTTTATAATACTTGATCCACCAGCTTTTACAAAATCTAAATCAACTATAAATAATGCTTTAAAGGGTTATGAAAGACTAAATTATTTAGGTATGAAATTACTTCCTAGAGGAGGATTTTTAGCAACTGCATCATGTTCTCATTTTGCATCAGAAGAAGATTTTAGAGAAGCAATTAGAAAAGCTAGTGTCTTAGCAGATGTAAAGTTAAAATTAGTTAGTGCAACTGGACCTAGTCCAGATCATCCAGAGTTAATTGGAGTGCCTGAAACTAAATATTTGAAATTCTTTATTTTCCAGGTGTTTTAAAATAAAAAAGTTATAGATTGATATCTATAACTTTTATTTTTTATATGGGGCCATGATTTAACGTGTTTACGAAAAATCGGTACAAATCTATGAATTGAGATTTTCTCAATTGTTAAGTAAAATATAACATATATTACAAGAAATGAAAAGATTTCTCTCTTTTATAATAAAAATTGTTGAAAAATATGACAAAGCTATGTATGTTCGATTGACACAGTATATCACATATGCTACATTGTGCTTAGGAACATTTAGTTGTTGAGTGTCTACCTCCAATCTAACAAAGAGAGGAGGTTTGAGAGAATGAAAAAACGTGAATACAACATTAAGTTGCTTCGCTACATATCACTCATTTTACTACTCTTAACCTTACTGGTTTTAGTAATAAAAAAATGACACTCATTCGCATTAGAATAGTGTCAAACTCATAATAATTGGGTAGACATTCAACAGTGTCAAACTGAATGTTCCCATTTTTATTTTATGCAAGATTTCTTGCTACATACATAATAACATAAAAAGGAACTTTTATCAAGTTCCTTTTGTATTTAAACTGGGGCGTCCTAAGAGGATCGAACTCTTGCATACTAGTGCCACAAACTAGCGTGT
>OMUM01000055.1 GCA_900314225.1 uncultured bacterium
ACATTTGATTAATTCTATTAATACTAGGATACCTAACAATACAAATATTATTAACGTAGATGAAACCCAATTAAATCAAAGCTAAATTAAATTTTATTTTCAATATAAACAAAATATAATGTTAAATATGAAATTATAAAAATATAATAGTATTAATCTTCATATTATGGAGACTACAGCTACAGGTGGTATACATAATATCTTAATCTTCCGAACATTTTATTTTACTAATTTTTTAACTTTAGAAACATATTCTTTGGCATGATTTATGCTTAAATCACCATGATAATATCCACTTAGTATTTCTAACTCACTATTAACTAATTCATTATGAATTTTTTTTGCAGATTTTATCATAATTGATCTTTCCTTACTTCCAACAAATACTAATGACATTGTTTTAATATTTTGCAAATTTTCTTTACAATAATTTGAATTTGATTTTAAAAATGTAATCATATTTCTCATTGATATTTTAGAACTATCATTATAATACTTATCAAATAGACTTTCCTTTATTTTTAAACTTTTAAACTGAAGTTTAGAAAACCATTTTTTAGATATAAGACTATAGGATATTTTAATTGATGGTATAATAAGTTTATTAGTTACTTTCATTGGATATACTAACGCACTTTCTATTATTGCATATTCACATATATTATCTCTTTTTGAAAGTATATCTAATAATATTTGACCACCTAAAGAAAGCCCTCCAATTAATTTAACATTACCATCATAGTTATCATCTATATATTTTATTATTTCATCTGCATTATCTTCTATATTAGTAAAATCATTATCACTACCTGCATGACCATCTAGTATTGGCAATATAATATGATATTCATCCTTTAATAATTCTGCTACTTCTTCGTAATTCCACCAAGATAATCCTCCACCATGTAATAGTATAATTGTATCTTTATTAGTTTTACCATATTCTTTTACTACCATAATATCTACCTCATATAAAATTATACCATACTTTCCAGTAATTTTGACAGTTCGGAATTTTACTAAAAACAGAACACATTTGTGTTCTGTTTATACTTTATAATACATTTGGTTTTTACTGGTTGGTTTATCTGGATTAGTCATTTTTATCAATCCATTTTCTAATGCAGGATTTAAGTAATTATCTCTAAATGAAATACGTGATTTCATATCTAATTTTTCCATTAATTCTGACGTAGTCATAGCTACTCCAGTTTCCATTACATCCAATAATTTATTAACGTATGAACTAATATGACTTGCTTGTACACTTGTGCTTTCCATTAAATCTTCTAATGTTTCATCAATCATTTTCAACATAAATTCTATAAACTCAGTAGAATCACCATTATGATCACAGTTTGCAATTGAAGAATAATATTCTTCTTGATATTTTTTTATTTGAGATTCAATTGGAACATACTCAAATATTTCTTCCCAATTTGAAAGTATTACGTTTTGCCATAATCTAGCAGTTCTTCCATTACCATCTTTAAATGGGTGTATAAATACAAATTCATAATGAAATACTGATGAAAGTATTAATGGATGAACTATACCATTATTGTCTTCCATCCATTTGAATAATTGCTTCATTAACTCATCAACTTGTTCAGGTGGTGGGCAAACGTGAATACAATTACCTTTTTCATCAAAGACTCCTTCATTTCCTTTTCTAAACTCACCAGATTCATCTACTGTAAGATATGTCATCACACCGTGAACTTTTTTTAAATCTTTAATTGAATACTGGTTAACTTCTTTTATTAATTTATAAGCTTCATAGGCGTTTTTAACCTCTTGTATTTCATCCTGAGGACCAATTACCTTTTTGCCATCAATAATGTCTTTTACTTGATCAAAAGATAATGAATTTGCTTCTATAGCTAACGATGAATGAATAGAACGAATCCTATTGTTTCTTCTTAAAACTGGCATTTTATTTAAATCTTTATAATTATCTAACTTGCCAATCTTTTTCATTATACTTGATATTCTATCCAACATAATATTTGTAATATCAAATGGTGGGATGTAATTATCCATATCAAATCACCTCAAATTCTTGTAATATTATTATATAATTTAATAATATTATAGTCAATTATCTTATATGTTTTTCTATATGTTTTCTTGTATGCTAGCAAATGTATTTTCTATGAGATATTTTAACATTATTTTGATTAACAAATGCATAATGAAGAGTTGTATCTATTTTGGTATGCCTTAATAAATGTTGAACTTGCTCTATTGGCATTCCTTTATCTATTGCTCTAGTTGCTAGTGTTCTTCTAAATTTATGAGGATGTACTTTTTCTCCTCCTAATTCTTTTCCGAGTTTTTGTAGCATTAATTCTATTCCTCTGCTTTTCAATCTATCATAAGGTTTATTATTACTTACAAATAATGCTTCATTATTATCTATTCTATTACTTAAATATTCTTCCATATGTAATTTAGCTTTACCATCAAAATATACCTCTCGCATTTTCTTACCTTTACCAAATACTACACATGATTTATTTTCAAAATTAATATCATCTCTATTAAGATTAACAAGTTCACTTATTCTTATACCGGATGATGCTAATAAATCTATAATAGCTAAATTTCTTATATTAGTACAACTATTTCTTAATCTTTCCATTAATTCATCTGAATATGTTTCTTTAATTAAAAAGTCTGTTTTAATTTTATGTATTCTTCTAATTGGACTTTTAACTATATAATCTTCTGCTTCAAGAAAAGTAAAGAAGCTTGATAATGATCTTCTTACACCATCAATAGTTAAATTATTACAATTATTATTAGATTGGTAATATGATAAAAACTCTCTAATATCATCAGTTTCAATAGTTCTTACATCTTTATCTAAATATGACAACATCTTATAAATATGTATTTTATAATTTTTAATAGTTAATTCGGAACATCCTTCTAATCTTTTAGAATTGATGAACTTATTAACATATTCCTCATTAGATATTTCTTTCTTTTCAAATTCAACTTTCTTATATAACACTTCCTGTAATTTAGACATTTGATAATTATTCAAATATCTATTCATTTCTGAACTTATAGTTCTAATTATATTCTCATTCATAAAACCATTCCCCTTTCAAATAAGAATGGTTTTTATTATATATAAAAACTAGATGATAACAAAATCATCTAGTTTAAATGTACGGGAATATCTTAATCTTACGAACTCTTCTTTTGATTTACTATACCCAGTAATAATCTATTTACGATTGGAATTCTTTTTAAAATTTCAGTTATTAAAGGTAATACAATTATTGTTCCTATAATTAAAATTATATAATTAAATATAAAATTATTAAGTTTAATATATTCAACAAGGATAAATGCTATAACAATTTGTATAGTATAATGAAGTACATAAAAATTAAAATTATTTTTATTCATATAGTTAGTGAATTTATTTTCAAAATCCAAGTATTTTTTACCAAGACCAAATGCTGACAAAATTACTAACCATATATAAAAGTTTGTAAATATGTTAGTTAAAAATTCATTAGATCCAAAATTAGTACCATAGTTTACTATTGTAAATATAATTCCAATAATTAATGTTGTTATTCCTAATAATATTGAAATACTTTCTAATTTTTTAATAATCTTATCATTTGAAAATATATAATAACCTAGTATAAACATCAACAAATATATTCCCCATCTATATACTGTAACAACTGGTGTATTTAATATGAATGAAGAACCCCAAACTAATAAAAATAATAAAAATAGAATTGGTAAATTGATTTTGTTAAAAAAGTTATCTAATTTTTGTTTCTTATCAATTTTTCTAATTAAAACTATTAATAAAGACGCTACAAATAAAACATGAGCATACCATAATGGACCAATTCCTATTAAAGAAAAAATAATAAATTTAATTACAGATGGAACCATATTTGCATTACCAGCAAATATATCAGCATAATAATTTGTTGCCCAACCACTTATCCAACCATATACAAATATACCTACAATGCTTGGAACTAATATTCTCTTTGCTCTATCATTAATAAATTCTTTATTGCTTTTATTTTTTAAAGAATACTTAGTAGAAACACCTGATACTACAAATAACAAACACATAATCCATGGATATGTAAAAACACATATAGTATCAAGTTCTTTAATTCCTTTAACACCAATATTTGAAATTACACCACTTGAATTAAAAATATAAAATACATGATATAAAATTACAACGCATAAAGTAATCCATCTTATGTTATCTAAATAATTCTTTCTTTTATTCATAACTATTTATCCTCATTTGGTAATATTTTATCCATGGTATCTTCTAATACTTCAGACTTGATTATAGCCATACCTTTCTTTTTATCACATAAAACAACAACTGAATCACCTGGCTTAATATCAAACATTTCTCTTGCTTCTTTAGGAATTACTATTTGTCCCTTTTCACCAACTTTAGCAATACCTACAAATTTGTTTTTCATAATATGCCTCCTTTAAGTATAACTAGTTATACTTTTCATACTTAATTATATACCTGTTTTATACAAAAGTAAAGCATCGCAAGATTACTATTTTGTAATTAAAAAGACTATATTTAGTCTTTTATTTGTTTTAAATTTTTATTATTTGTATTTGTTACTATTTTTTTACCTGTCTTAGCCTCAATTTGTTCTCGTGTGTTTTTAGCTATTGTGCTTCTTCTATTACTGATTCTTTTGCATTTTCTTTACTCTTCTCATCACTTGATTTAGATATTTCAGTTGATGATACCTCTGCAAGCATATTAAGTACTAGTTCCATATTAGTCATATTATCTCTTAAGCTTTCTTTAGTAAGTCCCTTATATGATTTATATTCTTTTACAGAATAACCACTCCAAATTTTCGTTAGAAGATTTGTTAAATCTGCAAATTCTTTACTACTTTCTATTCCGTTGTTTTTTAATTCATCAGTAAATTTTTTTCTAGCATCTATTGCCTTTAATCTTTGATTAATCCAGTCATCTGAGTATCCTTTTCTTCTATATGCTTCAAGTGCTCTATTAATGGTAATCTCTGGATCATATTCTTCATCTATCCTTTCTTTTCCTAAACGGGCAAGCCATAACTTTATTGGTTCTGCTTTCTTACTAGGAATAGATTCAATTATACGAAACATTCCTTCTAAATCAACAACATCAGTTAATCTATTCTTTCCATCTTTAGCCAACATTTTCAAAGCGTGACAATTTGTCACGGTTTCATTTCCCTCTTCTTTTAACCTTTGCTTTAATTTTCTCCAATATGCAGTAGCATCTTTACTTTCAGTTAAAATGGAAACAATATCTACAACACTAATATAGTATTTTTCTTCATCAGAATTCCAAACTGTTCATACTTTTT
>OMUM01000054.1 GCA_900314225.1 uncultured bacterium
CATAATAAGTATTATATTCATAAGGAACATATTTTTTTAATTCATCAATTACTTGTCTTTTCCCACCAGCCCATTTAACAAATGGTTTACCTTTAATCATATTCCAAACCTCCAATATATTAATAAATTCATTTTATCATAGAAAAAGACATCTTTGTTAATAAAATGTCTTAAATATTAATTTATTTACTATCTCTTGCTTGCATAAAAGTATAAATTATAATAATTATTAAACCCATTATTAATAAATATAGCCAAATTGGAATAACACCCCAAATATCCCTCAATTCAATAATTATATTAATTACCATAAGTAATACACCAAAATTAAATATAGCCGTATAATTATCATTAAAATAGCCAAATAATGTAAGTATTAAACTAATTAAACTAATATATACTAAAGATATAGTACTAGGAATTATTGAACTAATAACTTCAATAGCAAGCAATACTCCAAAAATAATAATTATTTTCTTTAAATTAACTTGTTTAATAATAAATTTATTTAATAAGAAAGTTATATATAAAATAATTATACTTGGTATTAAAATAGAAATATTAGGATCTAACTCTTTATAATTTAATATTCCAATAAATGGAACTATAAAAAGAAAATAACTAAGTTTTTTTAATAATTCATCATCACAAAAAAGAATAATTATACATAATATTAAAATATACCCAAGTATTCGAGAAATTATTAACATACTAGGAAGATCCATACTAATTGGTAAATATAGACTAAATAATAATAAAATATTAGTAATTACTTTATAAGTCTTATTATCTGTTTTTATACTATCTTTATATAAATAATAACTCGGTAATATAAGTAAAGCTCCTATTAAAGTATTAGCTTCTATATAATTTGCATATAAAGACATTACTAAAGTAATTAGGCAAGCAATCCTATAAGTATTTTTATTAGATTTAATATTTATTAAAATACAATAGATAAATGTCAATAAAGATAAAGTATAAATTATAGTATATCTAAAATTAAAAATAGTAGATGTTATTTTAAAAATACCAGTTTCAAGTAAAAATATAACAAATGGATTAAGTATTTTTAAATTATCTATTTTTTTTAATTTACATAATCCTCTATAAGATAGACTATTATATATTAAAAATATTATTGGTATTAAAATATTATATAAAGTATTTAAATTAAAATTATCATAATCGTCTACTAATATAAAACTTTCTATTGAAAAAGTAATTAATAATATAGTTATAACTATTTGATTAGCCTTTTTAAAGTCATCATTCTTACTTATAGAATTAGAATTTATAATAAAACTGAAACTTACTAGTAATAAAACTATAATTAAATTAACCAAAGGAGTTTCATTGATATTAATACTTAATAATATTAATAGATAACTTAATAATAAATTAAATATATTTATAAATTTACTATTACTTTTAAAAAAATTAAGTAAATTTAAAGCATTAATTATACTACTACTAATATAAAATATACTTTCTAAATTAGTTAATTCTTCGTGAGAAATAACTTGTTTAAATAAATAACTTACAAGTAAATAACTACATAAAGTATTTATAAAATTAAATTTATTATCTTTACTAAAAAAGATATTTAATAGAAAAATTATACTTGATAAAATTAATAATATTATAGAAATATCTAATTTAAAATATTTTAATATATAAGTTAATCCAATAAAGATACTAAAATAAGTAAAATTAAATAAATATTCTCTTTTATATTTAAGATAACTTATTAAAGAAAAGATAGATATAGTAAAATAAGTTATTGTATAAGATAAGTATTTATTAGAATTAGAATAATTTAAGTAATTATTAAATAAATTAAAATAAAACATACTAATAATTACCAAAGTAAAAAATATTACACTTAATATCCAATATAAATAAGAAATGCGTGATAATTTTTTTTCTATAATAAGTGATAAAATATAAAAAATTATTGCGAAAGAACCTAAAATTAAAACTTTATAATAATTAGAAATATAATTCCAAGAAGTAGTTGCTAGAATAATACCTGATATTATAACTAGACCAATACCAACAATTAAAAAAATAGTATTTTTATTTTTTTTTGGTGGAGCCTTTATACCATTTACTTGTTTTTCATAATCAGATAACTTAGAAATATAAGAAAATAAAAATATTGAAGATATGAAGCATATTGGTAGATCTATAATACTAAGTATAATAAGCATTTTCTTATCATTAATTAAGTCCAATCCCATATCTTTACTAAAAGATACTATAATTAAACTTAAAGCAAATATTAAAATAGAAATAGTAGCTTTTCCAAACAGTAAATATATTATTCCCACTCCAATATTAAAATAACTTGCTAAAAATAATTTTTTATTATATTTATTCATATATAATTCATTCATATAAAAACCTCTTTATTATAATTATAAAGAGATTACATTTTTTTGTCTATTAATTCTTCCTTAATTTTAAATACTGTTTAATAGTATCGGTTTTATTAGTAACTTTTATTTCTAGAGAATCAGTATTTTGTAGCACATAATCATCTGATACTATTTTTCCATTAACTATAATATTTGTTAGTTTATCAACTAAATTAGGTCTTGTTTGATATACAAAATCAAGAGCCGTAGATCCAGCTGGTAATTCAACAATTTCACCACCATCATAAACATAAACATGGTCAGTTAAAAGTTTAGTTTTTGCATTTTTAATAAATTCATAATCATTTTTTGATGTTTCATCTATATACATTAAAGATTTAACAAAAGGAATTTTCTCTTTAATAAATTCTTGAGTATCCTCATGATTCATACCATTCTTTATATTCCATAAAGCAGAAACACCATAGGCTGTTACTTTATCCATATCATGAGTTCTTATCTTTATTT
>OMUM01000137.1 GCA_900314225.1 uncultured bacterium
TCACAAATTAATAAAAGATATCTACCCCATGAATTAAAAACTAGAATTCATGCAGCAGAAACTTATAGAAATGGTAATTCAATTGATTAAGTTTGTAGAAAATATCAAATATCTAGAATTTCTCTGTGGAGATGGAATAAAAAGTTTGATGGTTCTCCTGAATCTTTGATAGATAAGTTACACAGACCTCACTCTAGACACCCAAATGCTCATACTGATGAAGAAATAAAATGAATTAAAGATTTAATTAGAAGAAATCCTAATATTACTTTATGTGAGTTATGGACAAAACTAAAAAGAAATAAAGGTTATAAAAGACATATCGTCAGTCTTTATAGAGTATTAAAAAGAATTGGCTTTTATAATCAAGTACTTATATCCGGTACTTCTAAATACACTCCTAAAAAATATGATACACCTACGGAATTAGGTAAAAAATGGCAAATAGATGTTAAATATGTTCCCAATGAATGTAAAACAAATAGCCTACCTGAAGAAACTAGATTTTATCAATATACATGTATTGATGAAGCTTCTCGTGAAAGATTTCTTTATTGGTACGATGAACACACTCCAGCTAATACTGTTGATTTTATTAAAAGATGTATCAATTATTATAAATATAAACCTGAAGAAATACAAACTGATAATGGAACAGAATTCACTTATAATAGAGAAAAAATAAAAGTTATCCATCCAATGAATGAATTTTGTATAAATAATAATATTTATCACCATAAAATAAGAACTAGAACTCCTAGACATAATGGAAAAGTCGAAAGAAGTCATAGAAACGATAATGAAAGGTTTTATTCATTCTTAAATTTTTATTCACTAGAAGACTTAATAAAACAAGGAACTCAATATTTGAAAAGATCTAATAATATTCCAATGCAAGTACTTAACTATTTAACGCCAATAGAAATGAGACAAAAATTACTAAACAAATAAAAAATGACTCAATCTTACGACCAAGTTATTTATAAAAAATTATGTTTCACATCATTGACTAATATTTATTTGTCAATTTTTATTATTACTTTTTTCATCTATTCGTTTATAATTAGTTATATGGTTTTTATCATATTTTATTAAATCAGATGAAGTAATATTTATTTTAGAATCTATATTTTTATTTATGCCATTAGCAATCTTATCTAACATATCAATAGTTGGTTTCCTTTTACAATTTTCTAAATCATTTATGTATGTTAGATTGCTTCCAACTTTTTCAGCAAATTGTTCTTGAGATAAGTTATATAATTTTCTATAATATTTTAAATTCATAGACAATATTTCTTTACTACTAATCATAAAATACTTACCCCACTCTCTAGAAAGTATTTTATACAAGTGTATAAGAAATGTCTTTAATACAACTATTGAAGAAAATGTTAGAGAGTTTATTTACATTGAAAATAAAAAATGCTATAATCAATTTAAAATAGGAGGAAAGTAAATGGATACGGGAAATAAAAAATCTAAAGGAACTACAATAATTATTGTAATACTTGTAACTGTTATTATTTGTTTGGGGGTATTTATAATTTATGACAAATTTATTAAATCTGATACTAATGCATCAATGTCAGATAAAAGCAATACAAAAAATACTACAAATACACAGATAGAAACACATAAATCTGGAAATTTATATAAAAACGTAAATGATAATGATGTTATTTGTTCAACAAGTAGTAACACTCCATATTTAAAAGGAACGAAATATACTTGTAATAATTTAGGTGATGGGAAATCATATACATTTTATGTTTTAAATGATGCAACAAATTCTGATAAGGTTGATTTAATTATGAATAAGGATTATGCAACATCCACATATTTTGAATTGGCTGCTGATGGTAGTATTGATTGGAATGGAACTAATAATCCTGCAAATGGGCCTATGAAAGCAATAAAATCATTGCCAACAATAACAACTTGGTCTAATCTAGAAAGTCCAAAGGACAATAGTGGTTATGATTATAGTCAATATGCTGCAAGATTGCCAATGGCTAACGAGATTGCAACAGCATGTGAAATTACTAATTTTGACGAAACAGTAGATAAATGTTATGAACTTAAGACTAAAAGTAATTGTAGTTTCTTATGGGTTAACACTCAAAATGTTGATTCAAGTTATAAATATAGTGGTTACCTAACATCAACATATTTAAAAGATTCATACTTATCTTGGATAGTTTATTCAACTAATATGACAAAACAAGAATATGATGATCATATTGGTTCATATAGTGAAGTTCAATTATATGACAATGTGTTATTAAGTCCAGTATATACAGGATCTGATTTTGGAGTAAGACCTGTCATAAGTCTTTCAAAATAAGATTATTAAGATTATCAGTTAGTTTGATAATCTTTTTATATTTCCATTTCGTAATCATCTTTTCCTTTGTCTTTATTTTTATCATTTTCTTTATTCCAAATATAGTCATCTTGATTGATTCAATAGTTTTATCACTAAATATTTTATGAGTGTATAAATTTTTTGAAAAATTCCAATAATTTTCACGTTCTTTTTCTTTACCAAACATTTTGTTTTTAATAAATTTAACTAACCTATCAAATAAGGTTTCAAAGAAATTAATAGTGTTTTGTAATTTAGAATTTTTCTCTTTAAGACCATCAATTTCATCTTCCTGTCTATCTACCTTTTTCTCAAAAGATTTAACTTTAATATTTAAGGCATCATTATTTTCAGTTAGTATTTTAACTTTTTTCCTGTTTTCTTTTAATTCAATTTCAACATCATTAAGAGTAATAGATAACTTTTGCATTTTTTTATATTCTTCATTAGTTGAATTTACTTGCTGAATATATTTATCGATTTTATCTTTATCATCTTTATTTAAAACATATTTGTCTTTATTAGTAAAAGTAGTTTTTAAATTACTAACTATATCTTTAACTTCATTATAATTATTATCTAGTTCAAGTGATTTTTTATTTGCTATTTCTAATCGTTCTTTATATTTAGATAATTCTTCTTGCATTTCAATATAGTTTTCCATATCTTTAACGTTTATATCTTTATTTCTACCTTTTTGTTTAGTTTTTAAAATATTATTTAAACCATATTCTTTATTAAAACTAGCAATACATAATGTTCTCATTTTATGCTTAAATTTATCATCTTTGGTATCCCAATACTTTTTATCTCCAAGTTCAATAATAATTTCACAAGCTAAATCATTTTTAGAATTATCACTAATCTTTTTAAAATAATCATCTATTTTTCTATCATCTCTAGTCTGTTTAGAATTGTATTCTAATCTTGCTTCTTCAAACTCATTTTTATATAATTTTTGAACATCACTATGTAGAGAAGTAGTTCCTCTAACTATTTCAATTAAATGCCCCTTATCATCATACTTACGATAATTATGTTTATCAACACGAGATAATTGTCTAGCATTTTGAATAGCATTATTTGATAGAGAAGTAGTTCCACTAGCATTAGATTTTGCTCTTGCTCTTGATACATTTTTTCTGTTCTTATCACTACCCAAATGTAGTGAATAGGCAAGTTCTGACATATATAAATCACATCCTCGTATAATCAATCTTATAGAAATGTTCATTCTATTTGATTGATCCTTTCTAT